>JAAHHL010001437.1 GCA_010672185.1 Caldora sp. SIO3E6
TGACAAGGGAGACAAGGAAGATGAGGGAGACAAGGAAGACAAGGAAGACAAGGAAGACAAGGGAGACAAGGAAGACAAGGGAGACAAGGAAGATAATATAGCTAGTGCAGTGCGGTGGAAATAACCCAAAGCGTGAAAAAGAGGTTAAAAAGCTTACCGTACAAGCTTTCTTCCCTCCTGCCTCCTGCCTTCTGCCTCCTGCCTCCTGCCTCCTGCCTCCTGCCTCCAAAGCACTAGCTCTTCTTCCCAATTCTCAATTCTCAATTCTCAATTCTTAATTCTTAATTCCCACTTCTCAATTTAACTACACAAATATCAATAATTGTCAATAGACTCAGTAAAGTTTTATGATTGACGCAGCCGAAAACTGCCTATCTTTGGATAGCGGATGTTGGCGAAGCCTACTATGCTATGTTTATAGTGGCAGGTACAACCACATTGAGGGGTCGAATCAATGCTAGTTCTGGAGTACAAAGTTAAAGCTAAACAGGTTCAATATCGAGCTATTGATGAAGCGCTCAGGACGGTTCAATTTATCCGTAACAAGTGTTTGCGTTATTGGATGGACGCACCCAAGGCTTCTAAAATCAAGTGTTTTGATTTAAATAAGTACTCAACAGAACTACGCAACGAATTTAAGTTTGTCAAAGACCTAAACTCAATGGCTTGTCAGGCTTCAGCTGAACGTAGTTGGTTAGCTATCAGTCGTTTCTACGATAATTGTAAGTCTAAAAAAAATGAAAAAAAAGGCTACCCTAGATTTCAAAAAGACAACCGTTCGGTTGAGTACAAAACATCAGGCTGGAAGCTTCACCTAACTAAGCGGCGTATCACTATTACTGATAAAAAAGGTATTGGTGAGCTCAAACTTTTAGGTAAATGGGATATTCACACCTATCCAGTTAAAGCTATCAAACGAGTTCGCTTAGTGCGTCGTGCTGATGGGTATTACTGTCAGTTTTGTGTTGATATCGAGTGTATTGATACTCAGCCAAAAACAGGTAATGAGATTGGGTTGGATGTAGGTATAGAGTCATTCTATACCGACTCAAATGGCCACCAAGAGCCTAACCCTAGGTTCCTAAGGAAAGCTGAATCTGAGCTCAAGCAGGCTCAACGTCGTATCTACAAAAAGAAAAAGGGTTCAACAGGACGCCGCAAGGCAAGAGTTAGATACTCTCGGAAACACTTAAGAATAAGTAGGCAACGGAATGAACACGCCAAGAGGCTGGCGCGTAACGTATGCAAGTTTTACGACTTAGTAGCCTATGAAAACTTGAGGGTTAGCAATATGCTCAAAAATCACTGTCTAGCCAAGTCAATTGCTGTTTGCGCAGCATGGTGCGATAGCAGCATCGCTAGTTGGTATCAATTCAGACAGTGGATAGAGTACTTTGCTAACAAGTTTGAGAAACTAGCTGTTGCCGTCCCACCACAATACACATCACAAGAGTGTAGCCAGTGCAAGCGAGTAGTTAAGAAATCTCTCAGCACTAGGACTCATGCTTGTCAGTGTGGTTGTGTTCTAAACAGGGATACAAATGCGGCAGTAAATATTTTGCTTAAAGCAAAGTCTAGGGGAGGGCATCCCCAAAGTAACGCTAAGGGAGTAGCAACCTCTACTCTACTTGGGGTGACCCTGGTAGAGCAAGTGGCTACCGTGAACTTAGAATCCCCGTCTATGCAAGAACGGGGAGTGTCAATGTTTTGAATTCTGTAGAGGCAGATTATATGACATCTTATGCAACCGCTTCTGCCAGAGCTGAGATGAGTGAACTCCGGCGTTTGAAAACCTTACTACCACCAGAGTTGCAAAGCTGGGTTATGGTAGAAGCGACCACTGAAGTCAATCCACTCTTACTCCGAACTGAAGAGATTGGCAGAGACGAGGTAGAGATTCAAGTTGATTTAGTTAAATGGGAGCAGCTAGCCCTCGATCAGCGCAATCTACTATTCTGGCACGAAGTTGCCCGAATTCAAAATGACACTATTCCCAAAGAAGGCTGGGAAATGGCAGCTCTAGCCATTGGTTTAGGTA
>JAAHHL010001438.1 GCA_010672185.1 Caldora sp. SIO3E6
CTGTATTATTATCAGTCATCTTGAGATGACTTGGGCTATTAGCCTCGGAATTAATTCCGAGGCGGAAGGCGACTGAGATTATCATCTTCACTAAAATCCATCCAGATCCTGTTTCAGTTTATGCGATCGCTTTGTTGGTGTTGTAGGTGATCAGCTTTCTTTTAAGCATAGGAGTATTAGTTGTAATTATCGCAATTTTTTGTTATTATCTTAATAATGGAATAGGTGTGCGCTTGTAAGGTACTAACTGTTATTGTTAGCCAAAAAACATGTTAGCAAATGTAGGTTGGGTGTAGCGCAGCGCAACCCAACAGCGAGTTATTGCTATAAATATCAATTTTGGGACAGTTTAATTTCTCTAGAAAACCGTGAGCTTCTAAGACAAGCGATCGCGCTTCGAGATTCTTTCATGCTCCAACAAGAAACAACAACAAGCGATCGCGATTTTGCTCAACGAGTTTTGGCGATTGTCACTCATCTGTTTCATAATCTTGATAATCTTGGAAAGAGGAAAGATTAATGTTTAGGTGTCATGTTTGTAATTCAGAAGATTTTCGAGTGGAATATGTAAATGAGGTTTTTAACATTGATGGAAAGTTTCATTTGGTTGAAAATATTCCTGCTCATGTTTGTTCTCATTGTGGGGAGGAAGTTTTTAGTCGGGAAACAATGGAGCGGATTCGGGTAATGTTACATGGTGAGGAAAAACCTCTCAGATCGATTTCTCTAGATGTTTTTTCTTATCAACCATGATTAATTAGCGTCTGCTTCAGGAATCCGATGTAGATAACGACTGAAATTCTTGGATTTTGCTAGTAGGCGATCTCTTCGTTTGTGCTGAAAGCGATCGCGTCCTCCTCAAAATATTGTATTAGTTGTAATTATCGCAATTTTTTGTTATTATCTTAATAATGGAATAGGTGTGCGCCTGTAAGGTATCAACTGTTATTGTTGGCCAAAAAATATGTTAGCAAATGTAGGTTGGGTGTAGCGCAGCGCAACCCAACAGAGAGTTTCTGCTGTAGATATTAATTCTGGGAAAGACACTGGTAGCAATTGTTAGACCACCTTGAAATTGATTCCGAGGCGGATAACGCATTTGGCGATAACCTCGATAAAAAACCTGCTAGCAAATGTAGAATTTGTGGGGTGGGAATTTCTTATCGCATTTTACGATAACTTTCATGCACAACCGGCCTACAGGATCACCTGGGAAAGGTAAGATGGATAAATTAGCGATTGCTTACAGCACCAGCGTAGCTGATCGCATAACCTGATTGTCACCGGGCAAATATATAAATGTGTTGTAGGGGCGGGTTTAGGGACACCCTTATCCCATTTGACGATAACCATTCAGACAAAACCCGCCCTGGCGGTGTCCCCAAATAGCCTAAATCTAGGGAGTTTTCTCAAACTGTCGGAGGGCGTTTGCGTAGCATGGTGCGTAGCAGCATAGCATTTGGATTGTATAACTTGGGTTTCAGCGATTAATTGTCGCCCAAATGCTTCGCCCCTACATCAAATATTGGCTTTGAAGACACTCCCTTAGGATAAATTCACAACCAATAAGCGATCGCGCTACGATGGTGCTGTAAGCGATCGCACTATTACCATAAGTTATCGATAGGGCGGGTTTTGTACCAAGGTTATCGCCGATGTCGCTATCATATTCCTAAACCCGCCCCTACATTAGGTTCAATTTAATTTCTATTAAACATAGATTCTTGATTCTACATTTTTCAGCGATCAGCTACGCTGGTGCTGAAAGCAATCGCTTGAGCCTTATTGTCACCTGGCAAATGTATAAATGTGTTGTAGGGGCGGGTTTAGAGATATCCTTATCGCATTTTACGATAACCATCAGACAAAACCCGCCCTGCCGGTATCGCCGAATAGCCTGAATCTAGCCCTAAGATAAATTCGAGCAGCTATACTGGTGCAATAGGCGATCGCGCTATGACCAAAGTTATCGACAGGGCGGGTTTTGTACCAAGCTTATCGCCGATGTCGCTATCATATTCCTAAACCTGCCCCA
>JAAHHL010001439.1 GCA_010672185.1 Caldora sp. SIO3E6
CCACGCTTAACACGACGACCGCTAAATTTTACACATGAAGCCTCATTGCTTCCGTACACAGGAATAAAATCTCCATCCAGGAAACTAGCAACCGACGTATAAGATTCTTCGGTGATGATGACTTTTAGGCCAACCAGTTCAGCTTTATAGGTCAACATCTTGATAAATCTTGCATGAGGAACGCTAGTAAAGTTCTGGTTGTTAACCTTACCGATACTGATTCTCTGCTTCCAGTTCTCGTTTTTACCAATCACCAGAGTTTTTATGTTGTTTTCAACTAACTGATTGATAATCAACCGACTGGACTTATGGAGATAGTCGTCAATCTTAAATCCTCGCTTGGTTGATAAACGCGCTCATTTTGTTTGACGTTTTCCTGTTTCCCTTAAGTTGAGATTGCAGTAAGGCTTTTTTCTTGTTGTAGTAATTGTTGATTGCCTTAACCGGTCTGCCGTTAATCAGGAAAGGTTTAAACCCTTTTTGATTTGAAGTTACAGCTGCTAAGTTGTTAAGTCCAATATCTACACCTGCTACCGCTTCACCGCTAACCAACTGCTGAATCGGTTGCTCATAAATCACCTCAACCATGTAGTAATCAAGGCGAGGAACAATTCTTACTTCCTTGATATCCTGCTTGCTGCAAGAAATCATCAGGTTTGTTCCCGATGGCTTAATCCATCCTTTTTTCAGCTCTTTAAAACTAATAGCCTGGATGGTGTAAACCAGTAGATTACGCCCCTTCTCTTTATCTTTGTACTTGGGAAGCTTGGGCTTGCCCTTGAATAAGACCGGGTTTTTCTCGTATGCCTTATTAGCTTCTTTCCACGCTTTCCAGTTTCTGTCCAAGCACCGCAGAACTTGTTGAGAGACTTTGCGAGGTAAAGCACAATAAGACTCCTCTCTTTGCATCCGAGATGCCATGGAGTTGTAGTTGAGGATTTGATTGGTTTTAAAGAAGTGTTGACGAATTTCGTAGTTAGCTCGGTTATAAAGATTTTTCGACTTGAATGCCAACTCATCAATCTCTTTCCCTTCTGGAGAACATTTACGAACTACGTGCTTCTCAACAAGTCTCATTGTTTCCATTTGATTGCAGCTCAAAGCATGAGTTTTTCCGTCTTACGCTTGGCTCTTCTCATTCCGTACAATCTGGCACAAAATGATGTAATAACACTCGCAAAATCTGTCATCAAATCATCCTTGTCATCGGCAACTCCGTTGACTACCTCCAGTCTTCTGTCTGTTTCCGAAAGAAGGATTTCGATGTATCTAGCACCGAATCTGGTCAAACGGTCTTTGTGTTCCACTACCAAAACATTGAAGGCTCTGTCTGACAAAAGTCGATTTAATTTTTTACGGTTGTCATTCAACCCACTCCCTACCTCTTTCACAACCTTGTCAATGGTATAGCCTTTGGCTGTTGCGTATTGAGCTAGCCTTTCGGCTTGCCTATCCAGATTGTTTTTGTTTTCCGAGCTAGAGACTCTGGCATAAATGCAAGCAACAACACAGTCAGAGGAATTGGCATCGGTCTCGATTAGTATGGTTCGGAGTCGGAAGTTGATGACCTTTGATAATGCCTTTCTTCCACCAGCTCCATGCTGTTCTGTAACTAATGCCTTGTGATGAGAGCGTAATCCGATAATTTCATAGGGTAATCTTATCGACCTCTGTATATATTACCGCATATTACCGCAATTTTCCTTATTTTTAATAAATGAAAACTATACTCCAATGTTTGTCTGCTGAAGTTGCACTCCGCCTCTGATAGGGGAAAGAACTAAATTCAATCATTGGTTTTTTGTGGAACGGGAATTTTGCCGGTCACTTCACCCAATTTACCAGAGAAATCGATCAACTTTGCTGGTGCTGGAAGTAATTCTCTTGTTCCCCTCCTGGGAGCAGGGCTGTTTCATTTTTGAGAAAGAAGGACTATATTAAAGCTATCTAGTCAGAAAACTCTCTTTTTGGGCAGATAGTCCGAGAAATTATGGATAATAGTTTAATTGATTATCTCAAACAAATACC
>JAAHHL010000144.1 GCA_010672185.1 Caldora sp. SIO3E6
ACAAGGAGAACTTATCATATCGGTTATAATGCCTATAAATCTAGATTTTTCCCCTATCTCCCTATCTCCCTTGTCCCCCTTGTCCCCCTTGTCCCCCTTGTCTCTAAATCACCATTTTAGCTGTGTCGCGCTACTAGTGGACTGACACACCTAAAATGGTGGGTTAGAAACGGGTAGGGAAGTAAAAAGTAACAAGTAAAAAGTAAGAAGGCATTAAGAATTTATCCTATCGGTTATAATGCTTATAAATCAAGGATTTAAGCCAAAAATCTATTCCACATTTTTAGCTGTGTCGCGCCACTAGAACTTTTCCAGAAGGAGAAGGTGGGTAAACCCAGCACCTCTCTTCCCTCGGAGCCTCCTGCCTTCAGAGCAACAGCATCTCCTTTAAATTAAGGAAAGTAGTAAAACTTCAACAAAATATTCTTTACGAAAATTAAATCTTTATTTAACCTTAAGAAAAGGTTACAAGTTTATAAATTTTGACGTTAAAAAATCTAAATCTTATAATCTTAAATAGTTTGCTTTTTTTGAGCAACAAAACAAACTTACTTTGAGATAAACAATGAGTAAACTGCGTAATATTCTAATCGGTGCTGGTGTAGCCGCAGTTGGTGGAATTGGGACTAAACTAGCGGTGGATTATTTCCGCAACCGTGGTAAAGAAGAGGAAGTACCAGAAGTAGATGAAGCAGAAGAGGATGAAGCGATCGCAGCAATCTCGACAGAAGAAGTAGCTTTTGCGAATGTAGAAGATAGTTCTGTTCAAGAATTCCTTGATGCTAGCTTTGGTGCTCCAGGTCGTTACGTCCCTACTCGTGCTCCTAAGGTATTTGATTATCAAGACCAACAATGCATGGTTATTTGGGCTTACGATAATGAAAAGGAAAAGAATCAAATGTTGGCTTTTCTGTATACAGATGCAGGTCGTCAAATGATTGCTAGTGTAGGTTATACAGCTGATGCAACTGACTATAATCTACCCAACTTAGATAGCACACCTTTTGCGATTGAAGTGAATGGTGAGCAAATCACATCTGGTCAAGGTGAAACTGACGGTACAGATGAAGTTGACTTTGTTGTAGCTGGTGCTTAATTAAGATTTTTTAATTATCCCATCCCCCTAAATCCCCCTTAGAAAGGGGGACTTTTTGGAAAGGGAGACTTTGAGCTTTGGTAGTTTACCTTATAAATATAAAAATTGCTATATATTAATTTATTGATGTTTAAATAAAACAATGCTTAATTTTTTCTTAACTTGGATACTTATTGCTGTTTCCTTAGTGATTACAGCTCAACTTGTAGTTGGTTTTGATATTAATAGCTTTCCCGATGCCTTGGTTACAGCTGCTGTTTTAGGCTTAGTTAATGCGATTGTTAAACCAGTTATCAAGCTTTTAACTTTACCTCTGACTTTTGTGACCTTCGGTCTGTTTCTCTTAGTCATTAATGCCGTTATGCTTTCTCTGGTAGCCTACTTGGTTCCCAATGCTTTTATGATCAATAGCTTTTGGGCTGCTTTTATCGGTGCAATTATTTTGTCTTTGGTTTCTGGTGTACTGGGCTTGCTCACAGGAATTAGTCGGTAAGATTTCTCATTTGGGAATTGGGAATTGGGAATTGATCAAGAAGCGGCAAGGGATTATTGATCTGTGTGACTGCTCATTTTTAGTTTACTCGTAACATAAGAGGGCGAGCGATCGCGTAATCCAATACTGGAACCTATGCCTTTGGGTTTCAATTAAATCTTGCACTATTCTCGATACCCGCAAGGGGTTTAACAAGGGGTTGAAACCCCTTGTTTGCTCATAGACTGAAATTTGGTATTGCGATCGCATGACTCGCCTTTGATGCGAATATCGTCGGAAGCTAGAAAGTTAAAGTAGTCTTGGATTTGCATAGCAATTTGCAACTACTAGGTACAATTTTTTTTAATTATAGTGGAGTTGCGATCGCGACTTTCTACGGAGTGAGCACCATGACACCAAGAGCTATGAAACAATGTCTACTCTGTTTTGATTAGAGCGCTCTCATTTCCATGAGAACACTTTTGTGAGCCAGTCATTAAATTCTTCAGAAGTCATTCCAGGAGATTGTCCCATATCAGTGAGGGCAGATGTTAGAGTTTCAGCCATTTTGCCCTCATAATCTGGATGCGATCGCTCAATTAAATCCAGCACCATATCCTTAAAGTAAGTTCCTAGCTGACATTCAACTTCTTCCCAACTAACTGTTGGTTCTGTAGACAATGCTTCTGAAGTTTGGTACTGAGCCAAGTTGAGACATTTTTCCCCACTAGGCAGTAGGGTTTGTAGAGCAGCGATGTACTGATACTTTAGGGGTTCGTATTGTTCAACAAACTCAGGTAGCTTCTCAATTGAATCAGGAAATTGTTCAGCAATTTCGTTGAGCCGATACTGTAGGTGCTCAGGTAGAGGATTTTCCAAACGGCTTGCCGCTGTTAGAAAAACATTGAGCGTTATCGTGTCTTCATGATTCATCAAAGGAAACTCCTGAAAGAGTCAACGCTGCACTTCGTCTTCTATACTATCCTAGCTATGCGATCGCCCTTAAGAAAGGGAAGTAAGAGTCTCTAATCTCCCATTCCCTGATCTATATCCAGCCTTATTCAACCTTATTCTCATATCAATTCTGGCTACATTGGGATAATATTCATGATGTAGGGGCGCAATGCTTGCGCCCGCCAGTATCTGTGTTTTCTAACCAAAAAGCCAGATTTTTAATCATTCTGATGCAACCGGAATTGATATCAAATCTTGCACCAACCCTGAAACCCACCAGGGGTTCAAACCCCTGGCTCACAGCTAAAGTCGTCTAAAGACGACTGGGTAAGGTTTTATATCATGTCCGGATGAATACTTATCATTAAGGCTGACGCGGAGACGCGGGGACGCAGAGAATTTTTATCGTAAGCGATTAGACGGACATGATATTAGTCCACTTGAGTGGACTTGATCTATTAGCCGGTCGTTTAAACGACCGGTGGGTTTTGGGCTAAAGTTCAAAAGAGTAAAGGGCTAAAGAGTCCATGCAGCAAAACAGACAACCCGAAAACCGATGCCGTAGTCCCTGTTGTCCGGCCCGAAGTGGTAACGACCCGCACTGCGACAGTACCTGGGACCGTTGCCCCACGAACCACCGCGCAGCATTCGAGAATGATTCTCATTGTCAATCAGCCAGGAATTGCCATCTGTTGGCGCACCTTGATAGTTGCCGTGCAAGTGGTCAGTACACCACTCCCAGACATTGCCATGCATATCGTACAAGCCAAAGCCATTAGCAACTTTAAAACTGCCTACAGGAGTTGTCTTTTTACGATATTTCCCTTTGGGACCAAAACCATAGGTATATTTACAATTATAGTTTGCTAACTCAGTAGTAATGGTTTCTCCAAAGTGAAATGGCCTAGTTTCACCAGCGCGACAGGCATATTCCCATTCCGCTTCACTGGGTAATCGATATTCCCTTCCCGTTTTTTGAGATAGTCTGGCGCAGAATTCTACTGCATCATACCATGATACCTGCTCCACTGGTAAGTCTTTTCCTTTAAATATGGAAGGATTGGAGTCAAGTTCACGGTTCACTTGAGGAAGAGCAGCCACAGCTTGCCATTGAGCTTGGGTAACTGGATATTTTCCCATGCAGAATGAGGCTACAGTTACCTGGTGCAAGGGACTTTCAGAGTCAAGTCGCTTTTCTTCTGTATCCGGGGAACCCATCTGGAAGCTGCCAGGGGGGATAACTACCATCTCTAAATTTACTCCCTTGCCCAAGTCTTCGGTAAAATAGCTTGCTTGACCCTTGCTTTGATCAATTTTTTGGCCTTTAGCATTCACTGTCACTATGTCAAAGGAAAATACTGGTAATGTTGGTGGTGCTGCATCCAATTTTGGCTTTGTAGTGCGAGCATCTTGCTCGCTTTCGGGAATGTCAGCTTGCTTGCTTTCGGGAATGTCAGCTTGCTTGCTTTCCTTAGTTCCAGGGAGCAAGATGCTCCCACTATCATTGTTTGTGAAACCTTGGGATGTTGCCGATGCTACTTGCTGCTGAGCAATCCTAACGAATGCCTCATACACTTCCGTATCTGAACCAGATGCTGCCACATTTACCCGAATCCACAGCTGCTTGGCTAATTCCCACTTCCTCTGTACTTCGGCTCGATAAGCATCTTTTTTCAAGGTTTCGATATCTCCGAGAGTGGCGTATCGGGGTAAGAGAATCAGGTGATATTTACTAATTGGTTCTGCGATCGCGTATGGTGTTTGTTGAAGCTTCTGATATTTACGATTAATCTCCGGTACTCGATGGCGTAAATATTGATCTAGTCGTTCTACCGTGGCACAGTTACCTTCTCCCTGAATCCGCAAAGCTTCTAACAAAGAATAAGTAAAGGAGCCTTGTTGGAGAGATTCAATTTCATAGGCTTTTTCGTTGGGACTACAGGAGTAAATGCTAACCACTCCTTGCTGTTGCTCTTCACCAATCCCTAATCCTGCTTTGTCCCCCTGATTGCGGCAAGCATCTAACAGTAGTACCACATTATCAGCTCCTGACCGCCGTAGTCGTTCCGTTACAAAGCTGATGGGTAATGCTGTCGGTGCTAGATCCCCAGGGTCACTATCTGATAGTAACAAGTAATCACGGTCATGATAGCGCTGACCGTGACCAGAAAAAAAGAACCAGAGATTATCCCCTGGTTCTAATAAAGGTTGCTCAAACTGCTTGCGCAAAAAACGCCGTAGTTTGCCAAAAGTAGGCTGGGTGGAAATCGGTGGAGTAGTGGGAATTGCTGGGGAATCTTCAGTAAACAGGAAAACTCGCTCAAAACCTGCCTCTTGCTGAAAAAAATCCTTCATTTTCTCCGCATCCCTTTTGGCATATTCTAGGGACTGGAGATTATCATAACGATTAATACCGACTGCGATCGCCCAGTTTTTTGCCATTTTACAGAGAATCTCGACGCTTGAACTTGAGAGTCATGGCTCCTTTGCCACCAGCTTTACCCCCAACACCAAATAAACTTACTTTTCCTTCACTATTAATTTCCACCGATAGATCAATTTCATCTAGCTGCATCCCGGTGCGCAGTTGCTCCGCTTGACTAAATACTTCTCCCACAACTTGGACAAACTTAGCCATTTCCTGCTTTAACTTCTGTGCGGAAACCGGCACTCCCCGCCGACGAGATACTGGTGTTTGTGAGCTAGGTTGTTGGGTTTGATCGAGTGAACCTCCGGTATCCCCTGTTCCAGCTTTAGCACCAGTAGGCTCTTCAATAACAGGGATTTCGCTAGTTTCTGTAATAATCCAAATAGTATCTGGGGTTTCTGTGGACATTGAGTATAGTAAATCGGCTATAAACTAATATAACTCCAAGAAATCTTCTTTGATTCCGAAAAATAACTTAAATTGTACATATCGTAGGGGCGGGTTTAGGGATAACCTAGGCCATTGAACCCGAATATTGGGATCAAAACCCGCCCTTCTGTCACCTCCCGTTTAGGGATAACCTAGGCCATTGAACCCGAATATTGGGATCAAAACCCGCCCTTCTGTCACCTCCCGTTTAGGGATAACCTAGGCCATTGAACCCGAATATTAGGATCAAAACCCGCCCTTCCGTTACCTCACGGTTAGGGATAACCTAGGTCATTGAACCCGAATATTGGGATCAAAACCCGCCCTTCCGTCACCTCACGGTTAGCGCAATCAATAGAACTCTTGCATAAATCCCGGAAGGGCGTAGCATTAGCGGAACAAAACTTTGATTTTATGGGCAATATGCCAGCGCCAATGCTACGCCCCTACAAACAATTATCAACTTTTGTAAGAGATCTAATTCCAATTGACAATTTTACATTTCCCAGGTTATCGTTTGGGCGGGTTTTGTACTAATATTTTCTCCAAATGCGATAAGGATGACCCTAAACCCGCCCCTACAGCATTCAACTAAGATCTAAACTAAACCCTGGTAGAACCGCTTCCCCTGATAAGACGACAGGCATGGTTACAACCTCAACATCTTTTCCCTGGCGATAAATCTCTACCTGCTTACCCTTGGGATTAATCAGCCAACCCAATCGCAACCCACTGGCGAGATATTCCTGCATTTTATTCTGTAGGGGCTTTAAACGATCAGTACGAGAGCGCAACTCAATTACAAAATCTGGACAAATTGGTGGAAATCCCTCCCTTTCCTCTGGAGTCAAGGCTTGCCACCGTTCCAACTTAACCCATGCTACATCGGGAGAGCGATCACTCCCTCCTGGTAAACTAAATACTGTTTGAGAGCTAAAAACTACACCTAGCTTAGTTTGACGATTCCAGATTATGAGATCACCAATCAAATTTGCTTCTTTGTTGCCACTTTCACCACCAATAGGGGTCACAATAATCAATTCTCCTTGAGTTGAGCGTTCGAGTAGTAAATTCGGGTTTACCTGACATAATTGATAAAACTGCGATCGCGTCAGGGTGGTAATAGGCTCTAAATTCAGTACTGTTGTCATCAGCTGAAATTGTTGTTTGTTATTGGTTGTTTGTTGTTGGTTGTTTGAGAAATATCTTCGTTGTCTCCCCCAACTCCCTGCATATCAAACCTAACTAGATTATATAGTTGACTGTAGGGGTTAAGCATTGGCGCTAGCATACTGCCCATCAAGTCAAGGTTTTTGTCCGCCAATGCTTAACCCTTCCGAGATTTATACAAAGCTCTAAGTAGGGTCTGCTTTATAAGTGGGTCAGCCATGTCAGAGAAAGGTTTCAAGCATTTGCAAGCCCAAAAATTCCCAAGAAATTGCATCTGTTGGCTCAAAAACCTGGCATCGACTTGGGAAATCCCTGGGTAACCTTGGGGGATGCAAATGCCCAAAACGAGGATAAATGCTGGATTCGTTCTTACTTATTACTTGTTACTTGTTACTTATTACTTTTTCTCCTAAACCCTAAGTAGGTGACGCTCAAGACCTCTACTGATTAGGATGTAGAGGGAGCATCTTACCGAAAAGAGCCACCCATGAGTAAAACTGAACAAATTCTCTCCCAATTACCAGGAGATGTCCTCAATCGCCTGCGAAGTGCTGACAAACTTTGGCAGGCTTTGCGACAAGATACAGCAACAGTTCCCCTAGTTATTCAAGAAAGCTCAGAATCTTTGGGTAGTCTTGATTGGGATGTTGTTATCTGTGGCGGCACTTTGGGAATTATGATTGGTGCTAGTCTACAACAGCTGGGTTGGCGAGTCGCTTTGCTGGAACGGGGGATTTTGCGAGGTAGAGAGCAAGAGTGGAATATCTCCCGTAAGGAACTAGAGGTTTTTCTAGAACTAGAACTGCTTTCAGAAGCCCAATTAGAACAAGCGATCGCTACTGAGTATAACCCAGCTCGCATTAGTTTCTACCAAGGGCGAGATTTCTGGATAAGGGATGTACTCAATATAGGTGTTGATCCAGTATTTCTGTTAGATGCCCTGAAAGCCAAATTTTTGGCAGCGGGAGGCAAGCTACTGGAAAAAACCACCTTCGAGGGGGCAGTGATTCATCCTGATGGCGTCTTTGTCAAAGCAGCAGGCGGCTTGAAAACGAGGTTACTGATTGACGGGATGGGACATTTTTCCCCAATTGTTAAGCAAGCAAGACAGGGGAGTAAACCAGAGGGGGTGTGCTTAGTGGTTGGTAGTTGCGCTCAAGGTTATCCTGAGAATGAAACTGGTGATCTTATTGTTTCCTTTACACCTATTTTGAATCAATGCCAATATTTCTGGGAGGCTTTTCCTGCAAGAGATGGCAGAACTACTTACTTATTTACTTATCTAGATGCTCATCCAGAACGCCCCAGCTTAGAGTTTTTTTGTGAAGAGTACCTACGTCTATTGCCAGAGTACCAAAATGTGGAACTATCCCAAATTGACTTTCAGCGGGTGCTGTTCGGTTTCTTTCCTTCCTATCGCCAAAGTCCCATTAGATTACCTTGGAACCGTATTTTACCAGTAGGGGATAGCAGTGGTGGTCAATCTCCGGTAAGTTTTGGTGGATTTGGCTCAATGGTACGACATCTCCAGCGTCTGACAGAAGGCACCCATGAAGCCCTCCAGGCTGACACCTTAACCAGAAATGCTTTAGCGCAGCTGCAACCTTATCAACCAAATATTGGCGTAACTTGGATGTTTCAGAAAGCCATGAGTGTTGGTATTAAACAACAGTTAGCTCCTAATCAAATTAATGAGCTACTCAATGGTGTTTTTGAGGCAATGTCTCAACTAGGGGATGAGGTACTCAACCCATTTCTGCAAGATGTTGTCCAGTTTTCCGGACTCTCCAAAACTTTGTTGTTAACTTCCCTAACTAAGCCGGGATTAGCGATACCAGTGATTCCCCAAGTAGGACTGACTACCCTATTAGATTGGTTAGTTCATTACCTTAATTTAGGAGCTTATACAGGTTTGTATCCTTTGGGGCAATTAATGAAGCAACCTTTAGTCAAGTTACCACCTCTACCAGCCTATTACTATCACCGTTGGTTAGAAGCTTGGCGTTATGGCTCCGGAGGAGATTATGATTGAAAAATTTTAATACATCAAACGGCGATCAGCTACAAAAGGAATATTTAATTGGATGTAGGGGCAAAGCATTTGGGCGATAATTTATCGAAGAAGCCCAAGTTATACAATCCAAATGCTATGCTGCTACGCATCATGCTACGCAAATGCTCTCCGACAGTTGGAAAACAAACCTAATACCTAACACCTAATACCTAACAATGGCTTTATGGAAACATTTAAATTTAACTCGGCGCAAACTGAGTATTACTACTAAATTTAACTTAGCATTTACTACCTCATTACTATTGATGGTAATTGTAGCCCTCAGTGGCTTATTTGCCATCAATAACGTCAGTCATCAGATGAAACGGGCAATTTTAACTAGTACTAGAGTTAAAAGACTGGTGTTTGAGATGGATGCTGAATTAAGGAAAGCAACTCGTATAGAAAGGAAGTTTTTTCGCAACTGGCCTGCTACTGGTGTTTCTAGTGATGCTATTAATAATTATCGTCAACAACATGATCAGCAAATTGAGAAAGTATTAATAGTTGGAGATGACTTACAAGAATTAATTCAAGATGCTGAAGTTAGTACTGAATTGAGCCAAAGCCACCTGAATTATGTGGAAATGGTAGCTAATTATTCCCGTAGTTTCAAGGAAACTGTGGGGAAAGTGAGTAAATTAGGCATTGATGATGTGGGTGAGCTAGCAGAACTCAAACATAATGCAGAAATGTTGAAAGAAAGGTTAGAACTAGCTAAAGAGCCAGACTTAATAGTTACCTATCTGGAAATGCAGTCTTCAGAAAAGGAATATCTCTCAACCCGTCAGCAGGACAAAATGCAATCAATGTCTAATGCTTCCCAAAGACTGCGAGACGGTATTCTAGTAAGCTCTAAATTCGATACCAGTCAGCGTACTGAAGCTTTAGGGTATCTAGATAAGTATAAATCTGCGGCAACAGAGATAGTTAAACTTGATCAAGAGATTGAGAATAAACTTAATGAATTTGATCAAAAGTCACACCAAGTCTCCCAACAATTGATTGCTCTAATAGAGTCAGAAGTCCAGCAGGCGGATCAGACTATAGATCTGATTATCCAGGCGGCGAAAATAGTCTTGGTGGTGGCGCTAGTAATAGCAGTACTTTCAGCGGGTAAAGTTGCCAAACAATTTGCCTTGGCTTTAAAAAAATTAGCCCTAGAAAAGAAAAACTCAGAACGCTTACTGCTGAATATTTTACCTCAATCAATTGCGGAAAGATTGAAACAGGAGGAGGGGAAAATTGCGGATAGTTATACGGCGGTGACTGTACTGTTTGCAGATATTGTCGGTTTTACTGAGCTAGCTGCTCAAATTTCTCCAGAAGAACTAGTCGGAATTCTCAATGTAATTTTTTCTGAATTTGATGAGTTGACAGAAAAACACGGTTTAGAAAAAATTAAGACCATTGGGGATGCTTATATGGTAGTGGGAGGTTTACCAGAGGAGAAGCCAGATCATGCAAGGGCGACTGCTGCCATGGCCATAGATATGCAGGAGGCAATTAAGCGATTTTCCCAAGAGACAGGCAATGCTTTGAGTATTCGTATTGGCATTAATACAGGACCAGTAGTTGCGGGTATTATTGGTCGAAAAAAGTTCGTGTATGACTTGTGGGGTGATACAGTAAATATTGCTAGCCGCATGGAATCTCACGGTATTCCCGGTAGCATTCAAGTATCAGAATCAACCTACCAGGATCTCAAAAATCAGTATGCATTTCAAGACCGGGGTTCGGTTCAGGTTAAGGGTAAGGGACAGATGAATTGTTATTTACTCTTGAGAGACGTGAGGTAGGAGGCAGGAGGCAGGAGGCAGGAGGCAGGAGGCAGGAGGCAGGAGGCAGGAGGCAGGAGGCAGGAGGCAGGAGGCGAGGAAGGAAGAATAAGGGACAATAGGTAGGGTCTGCTGAATAAGTAACAAGTAACAAGTAACAAGTAATAAGTAAGAAGGAATGCAGCATTTATCCGCTGTATCCCCCAAAGTTACCCAGGGATTTTCCGGGTCGATGCCAGGTTTTTGAGCCAA
>JAAHHL010001440.1 GCA_010672185.1 Caldora sp. SIO3E6
GAATGATCGGCATTCATAGTACAGCTCTAGGTAAAATCAGTTTGCCTTGGCAACCTATGAGCTAACTCAATAATTTTCTGAGCTTACGGATAATGAACTCTTGACTTATTACTTATAGGGATGTAACTGTATTCGGTATTGTAAGTAGTCGTGCCAAATTAATTGTATATAATTTTGCCTGTAAGCCTTGCAGGGCAAGAAGCGAATATCCAATTAATTTTGCCTAGGTACTTACAACCTAGTACGACACAGGTTTTAGTATTCATCTAAGGTTTTGTAAGGATGGTTGAAAACTTGTGCATAATAATTGCTATTAGTTTTGTGTTTTTTAATACAGAGTTGTTTATTTATATTTTGTGTTAGAATGAAAAGAGTTTCATTTAACTAATTTTTTCAATTTAATTGGAGTTGACTTTGATAAAAATCAAAAGACAAGTTCGTAAAATATTGAAGCGCTATTTGCCCTTCCAAAACTTAATTGAACAGCAACAGATTAAGACCCTCTTTAACCAAGAAATTTTATTATTAAAGGATGAGCACAAAGCAGACAACTCTGAGCAAAGTATTTTATTTTTTACTACTCATAAATGTGCATCTGGATATGTAGCAAACATTCTCAAAGAACTCATAAAAGAGACAAGGATTACCTCCATTGATTTAGGTGGATATTTTTGGAAAATTGGGGCATCAAAAGAAATTATTCGAGAAGGTCATAAGAAGGCAATCAAGCCATTTGGTTATCTTTATGCTCCTCTCAGAGACCCTGATGAATGCTTAACTCTAATAGATAATATAGAGAATTATCAAATTATATTAATGTTGAGAGACCCAAGGGATGTGCTTACATCTATGTATTTTTCTTTTGGTTATTCTCATATGGTTCCAGAGGCACAAAAAGATGTAGTTCTTACTGCGAGAGAAAAAATTTTGCAGCAGACAATAGATGAATTTGTGCTCATCGAAACTCCTAAATTATTGAAAAAATACCATGACTACTGTCAAGGACTTCTGCAAAAACCTAATGTGCTATTAGTGAAGTATGAAGATATGGTTACTGATTTCAATTCCTGGCTAGATACTTTAGTTGATTTTTTGAAATTTGATGTTAACCCCAAAATAGTCACCAAAATCATTCATCAAGCTAACTTCACTGTCGAAAAAGAAGACATTTATTCCCATAAAAGACAGGTGCTTCCAGGAGATCATAAGCGTAAATTAATTTCAACAACTATTGAACAATTAAATTCAGAGTTTGGTGAAGTTTTAGATTTGCTTGGTTACGACAGATGATTTTCTGATTTGTGATTCAGCCACAAAAGTTACACTCAATTTAACTGTCACTAGAACATACAAAAACCATAGTAAATATGGTCTTAAAAATTGAGTTTCTGAAAGGTTAACTTGGAAGGCATATACTAGTAATATCAGTGGTATGGTTGACTCACCACCTTTGCCCTTAAACAGATACCGGATTGCTTGAATTAAGTTCACTAAGAAAGAGAGGAGCAATATTGCCAACCCAATCAAACCTAAATCTAGGGTTACATCCAAGAATCCATTATGAGTGTGAGGCGGCATCCACCAACGAGTATTCCACTTCTCTGCTGGATTGTTGACTCCTAGCCAGTCTTGCCAGAAACCATAGGGGGCATAGCCTAACCATAAGCGTTGTTGAGCGGCAGCCCAGTAGTCTGCCCAGATCTGCGTCCTACCAGTCAAAGTAAGATCTTTTCCAGTAGCACCCAAAATTTGCTCTAGGTTAGTCACAATTAAAATACTGATCAACATCGTTATAAACAGCAACGATGTAATTCCAACGACTGCATATTGAAATTTTAATTTTTTTAGGAAGTTAGTCGATACTACTAGTGCAAACAATGTAATGAATAAAAACAGAGCTCCAGAAGACTTTGTTTGAGGTATAAGTATTACTGAAATTGCTGCTATTCCCCAAGAAAGCCAACGCTGTTTTGATTGATGATTAGCCCGTAAGTACCACAGTACGCTAGCAATAGCCATGAGGATGA
>JAAHHL010001441.1 GCA_010672185.1 Caldora sp. SIO3E6
TGCATCTCTTAGCTCAAAAACCTGGCATCAACCCGGGTAAACTTGGGGGATGCAGATGCCCAAAACTAGGATAAATGCTGCATTCATTCTTACTTATTACTTGTTACTTGTTACTTGTTACTTATTCAGCAAGCCCTACTTATAGTCTCGGACATATCGACTTGCAGGAAAGTTTAGTTCGAGTTTGACAGGTATACGGCTATGGCATTGTCCAAGATTCGGGCTAAACCCGCCCCTACAAATCATTAAATAATTCTAAATTCTAAATTCTAAATTCTAAATTCTCCCTACCTTCCCAACCACCTCAAAATACCTCTAGCTATCTGATGTTCCATTGTGTTAGCGGAAACCAAACCCGACAGCAATCTACGGAAGAAGCAGCAGCTAATCATGCGGAAAACCCAAGACAACAGAACTTGCCAAACTAATTTCAACAGCCATAACATCACTACTGGAATCAACCACATCCAGGGTTCTCCCTGCAATAGTTCCTTTAAATTAGTAATAGCAACTGGTGCTGTAGTCAGCAAAGACATCAACCAAGCCAAGAAATTAAGATGAACGACTGTCCCCAAACGCAGCTGACTCAGTAGTTGTTCAATCAACCAATAGTGAGCAGATGCAATTTGGTGACAAAACTGGGGCTCTTGTAAACACTCACTCTGAATCTGGTGAAGAATATCTCCATCAGTGGCGATAACACTGCGCATCAGTGCTTCCTCAGAGCCATCCTGCCAATAATAGGTGTAAAAAGTCAATCCAGTTTGTATGCAGTTTTCCCTATCAATCAGCACCGAGTAGCGCAAATCTGCTAACAACTTACTGGAAATTTCCAGGGGAGAACCTATCTGTTGTGCTTGCTGAATTTTGGTGAGCAACTCTGACTCTAAGTGAAAGCTAATGCTGTGAAACAATACATGAGAGTGAATCTTTTCTTGATTAATTTTTATATAGCGCTCTAAATTAAGTCTTTGGTCATTGGTCATTGGTCATTGGTCATTGGTTATGGGAATTAGGAATTGGGAATTGGGAATTGGGAATTGGGAATTGGGAATTGGGAATTGGGAATTGGGAATTGGGAATTGGGAATTGGGAATTGGGAATTGGGAATTGGGAATTGGGAATTGGGAATTGGGAATTGGCAAGCAAGCTGGATGTACCTTACAGATCGAGAATTGCTATAATTATTAGTTATTGTTACAAACGACAAACAACAAACAACAAACAACTCACCTCAATGCTCTCCGAATATTTTGCAGGGATGCTTGTACCAAATCAATGACAAATTCCAACATTTCACGCCACTGCTTTTGCCCAGACAACACTCCATCTCTATGGATTTGTAGAATTACATCTCGATGAGGATGGGCTAAGATTTCCTCAGAGTAGCGGTTGATCAGATCTCCATCTAACTGAATTACCGTTTGGGCGTAGATTATATCAGTTTTCACAGCCTTTTCGATTTCTTCTGAAGGAAGGTTGCTTTGCTCATCTTGCTTTTTGTGTAGTGCCTTATTGCGATTATCTAGATTACCTTTGAGTTCACTCATCTTGCGCAAGCTGCGCAAGAAACGGCCATTTTTGAGAATTTGTTTAAGATCGGACGCTTTTTGACTAGTATTAATGGTATAAGGATCTGGTAACCGGCTCTGCATCTGCTCCAATTCCACCGTTGGATCAGAGAGGATTTCATTGTGATGTTGAGTTGCAGAATCGAGCACAGTGTGATCGTAAAACTCAGAGGTAGGATCACTCAGGAGCAACATATACTCCAATTCTAAATTCTTGCGTAACTCAATATAGCGATCGCGCAGAGATTCGTGAATTCCTTGTTGTTCGAGATAAGTAGGTGAGATGGGGTAAAGATCTCGGTAAGCTTCCCAGGGAATGAACTTGTCTCCAGTAATCCGCTCTACCACCATAGTATTAACTTCTAATGCTGTGATGTCAACCAGGACTTGCTCCAAGGACTCCACAAATGCATTAAAGGTTTTGCCTAAAGTAGAACTAGCACCTTGGTTAACAG
>JAAHHL010001442.1 GCA_010672185.1 Caldora sp. SIO3E6
TCAAGAAAGTTTAGAGTTGCTACAGGAAGCTAATCATCTTAAAGAGGAGCTCCAAAACCGTTTCTCTCGCGATTCACCAGCGATTGAGCTAACTATTCTCTCACAGCCAGGAAGGGAACAACTGACTCAAGCTCTCGAACAAGGACAATATCAAGTTTTCCACTACGCAGGTCATTCTAACTTGGGGGATGCTGGGGGTAATGTTTATCTAGTAAGTAGCAAAACTGGTTTAACTGAGATTTTAAATGGTGATGACTTAGCGGGATTGCTGGTAAACAATGGTGTCCAACTAGCAGTATTTAACTCCTGTCGTGGTGCTTATACCGCAGCCTCCAATGACCCGGAAAATCCCCAAGAGCGCAACTTGGCAGAAGCTTTGGTTAAGCGGGGCATTCCTGCGGTTATTGCTATGGCAGAACGAATTCCCGATGAAGTATCCCTGAGCTTGACACGACTACTCTACCGCAATCTCAATCAAGGTTATCCCATTGATCTAAGCCTGAGTCGAGCTAGACAGGGACTAATTTCTGCTTACGGCTCAAATCAGTTGTATTGGGCGCTACCTGTTCTCTATCTGCACCCAGAATTTGATGGTTTCTTGACTCACACCAGTGAGTCTACTTATAACCGGGAAGCTTTCTTTACTTTACCTGAGCCTTCTGAGAATGCCCTGGACCCAGAGTTGGAGGAAGCATCCTTTGTCTCCCAGGGAACAAACTTCCCTAATGATTCCCGAGATATTGAGGATCTTATTATTGATCCTAGTTTAGATCCAGACGATCTGCCTGACTTTATTCGGAGTTGTCTCCAGGATGGTTTCCCTGAGTCGGATTCCCCGGTGAATAATACGGAAACCACCGTACCTGTATCTGAATCTTCAGCAATCTCAGATTCGGCATCCTCATCGAAGGAATTAGAAGCACCATCTGAAAAACCTGCTAACTCGGTTGAATCGGTTGAGGAAACTCAGCCAACAGATATCCAGACTTGGCAGCAAAAGTTACGAGGTATCCCTAAGCTGTGGCTGGGATTGGGGACAACGGCTATTTTAGCCAGTGCTTTGTCGGGTTTTTGGTTCTGGGGAAGTAGTCAATTGTCACCAACAAAGTTACTTGAGCCAGACTCAGTAAAAGGTGTTCCCCAACTTCCAGCTTCCGAGGATGTAGTTCTGGCAGAAGCTGAGACTCAAATAGTTACAGCAATTGCGATTGAACAATTTAGTCAGGGCAATTTGGCTCCAGGACAAGAAGCAGTGGAGGCATTATTGAACCGAGGAGCATTACCTCAGGCAAAAGCTGCTCTGGAAGCTATTTCTTTATCCCAACAAGATAATCCTGCTGTGAGTTTCTTGAGAGGACGTCTGGCTTGGCAATCTGTCCAAGCTGGGAACCAAAACTACAGTGTTGATGATGCTCGACGTTTCTGGCAAGACGCGAGCAACAAGCAACCTAACTCCTCTAGTTATATGAATGCTCTGGGTTTTGCTTACTATGCTGAGGGAGATTTTGAAAAAGCCAATAATGTTTGGTTTGAAGCACTAACCCTTAACAACAAAGTACAGAAAGTATCAGCTCCTTCAGACGAAACTGATCAAACTGCAAGAGAAGCAGAAGCTCTAAATATCCATGCAGGTTTGGCGCTAGGACTCTGGAAAACTGCTCTTGAGCAATCCGGCGATAAGCAAGAGAGTTTGATCAATCAATCCCTTAAGTTACGCCAAAAAGTTATAACTGATAACCCGGACTTTCAATCAGAAGTCTTAAAAGATTGGCTTTGGTCACAACAAGCAATTCAGGACTGGCAATCCCTGTTAGCAGTTAGTAATTAGGGTCTGCTGCATTAGTGTGGAAGCTATACAGGACTTGGGTTTTAAGCCTTTTGCCAGCCAAAATAGTGCAAGGTTTTTGCATTTTTTGCTTCAAAAACCTTGCACCATTGTAGGTAAATACCTGGTTAAATCAATAATGTTCGGGGTGAAAATCCGGAAAGCTGAAAGCTGATAGCTGATAGCTGACAGCTAAGG
>JAAHHL010001443.1 GCA_010672185.1 Caldora sp. SIO3E6
TCATGCTACCTGGTCTTCCATATCCTCCGACCAGATTTCTTGGAATAGTGCCTCAGCTTGAGTTTCTGCCGTCTGCTGTGGGTCTAAATCTATTCGCACACAATTTAGCTCAGGGTGTTCTAAGCTGATTACTTTCCCCATACCCCAAAGTGAAGATTGTGCTACTCCTGGTATGACCGGATGATTTGACGATACCGGTTGAGCACCATTCGTCACTAACCATAACCGGGGTGGTTGAGATAATCCGGCTTTGACTAATGCTTGTACCAAAGATAAAGTTGTGCCGCACCCTAGCTCAGATAAGTTTTCTAATTCTGAGGAGCTGATGTTTTGAGCCACCCCCGCTTCTGTAGTCCAACATTGTACTACTCCAGATAACGATGGTGATTTGGTGGCTATTGTCTCTATCAGTTGTTCATATTCTGAGAAATTGTTGGGGTTAATCGTAAATTCTTCGGGAGCCAGCTGTTGATAGTTCTCTCCCGCAAATACTAAGGTACAAACGTCTCCTGCTGAGTGCACCTTCCTAGCTAGTTGTTGAGCAATTCCTTGTTGGTCTGCTAGTATCAACCAACCCTTCGGTGTATCCTTCGTTGGTTCTAACTTTGTTGAAGCTGCTTGAGCTACAATCACCGTCTGTTGAGACAAAGCTTCTGCCATTCCCTCCACTTCTGGCAGGCTTACTACTTGAGTAAAACCTGTTTCACTCAACAGCTTTTTCCACTGCTGGCGACTCAGCAGTGGGTAGTCTGGTCGTAATTCATAATCGGTGAATCTCCACCATCCTTCTAATAGTCCGAAGATTAAATCCAGCCACCGAGATCGAGTTGTTGCTTCATACAAGACCAACATGCCCCCTGGTGCTAATAGTTGTCGCACATGGGATAAGGTTTGCTTAAGACTTGTGGTAGCATGGAGGACATTGGCCGCAATAATTACATCATATTGCTGAGATTCAAATCCTTGGCTGGTCGGCTCTAACTCAATATCCAAAGTTTGATAGCCCACGAATCGATAATCCCGGAATTTCTCTTGGGCTTTACTCGTAAACAATGCTCCGATATCAGTGAAGATATATTCTGTTTGGTTGGGATTGAGATGGGGCAGAATATAACTCGTCGTCCCTCCTGTTCCCGCTCCGATTTCCAACAACTTTAACCCTCGGCTCGGTGGTAACTTCTCCATAGCTTGAGTGATGGCTTGTTGCACTATCGTGTTCATCACTTGCGCTACACTTGAGTCTTGATACAATTGGGTCGCTGTAGTTAAATCCCCTTGAGGAAAAACCAGTTGTACTGGGTCGATTGCTCCTCGTAGTACTCCTGCTAGTTGAGATGCACAACGGTCTAATAGTGTTAAGGTTGCTCTTTCCTCTGGATACTGACTCAGTAAACTCTGGCTTTGTTCACTAGGGTTGACTTTCTCTAAGGTTTGTTGCACTTGCCACTGTTGTTGGTAGGATTTAACTATTCCTACTTCTGCTAAAATTGCTAGCAGACGCCCGAACAGTCGTCGCTGGCTGGGAACTATGGCTAAACGTTGGACTGCTGCCTCGAAGTCGAAGCTCTCCGTTGGCTGATATGACCAACCCATTGACCCCAAAGCTTGCACTATATAATCTACGCTTAATTTTTCTAAGCTCCTTCCAATTTCTGAGGTACGAGTATTATCTACTTGAGTTACTAATTCTGTGAGGCTGGGAGTTAATTGTTGGGAAACTTCTACGGGAGCAAGCAAGAAATCTGGAGGTAGCAATCTCCCCAAAAGACCTTTGCTTCTCCACTCTACTTCATAGAGCCAATTAGTTATAGATTCTACTTCTGTTCCCAATAGGGTCTGTTTAGTCGCAAGTTTTACTTTTAAGCCCTTGACTGTAGCAATAATTTCTCCCTCTGGACTCACTAGTGTCACTTGAGTAGTCAAACTTTCTTGACTTTCCACTACAGGCATTATCACTGATGCGTAAGCCCATAGGGAAAGTCCTGGACGACCATATACCCCGAACTGCTCTATTCCTACTGA
>JAAHHL010001444.1 GCA_010672185.1 Caldora sp. SIO3E6
CTATATCATTAAGGAGACGATGGAAAATATAATTCAGGTTTTTAAACTGCTTGTTGATCAACATGTTCAACAAGAGTTGAGTTTCAATTTAGATTTTTTAGAAGCTAATGTAATTAATATATTATTCCTTGTATCAGGTTTAATTTACGTCTTAAAAAATTTCTTGGGTTCTATTTATCTTTAAGGCAAAATAGAGTCTCCCTCAGCTTCCTCAGCTCCCTCAGCTCCCTCAGCTCCCTCAGCTTCCTCAGCTCCCTCAGCTCCCTCAGCTCCCCCATCTCCCCATCTCCCCATCTCCCCATCTCCCCATCTCCCCATCTCCGTGCCTCCCAATCTTACGCGCAATATCACACTACCTTCGGTGGTAAACTTAATAGCATTGCCGAGAAGGTTAAGGAGGACTTGACGTAATTTACCTTCGTCTGTTTGAATATATTGGGGTAAGCCAGGAGTAGACTCAAAAAACAGTTGTAAACCTTTTGAATTAGCTTTGAGCCTCAGCATCTCTTCAATAGAGTATAGTAGCTGATACAAATCAAAGAAATTTTCATTGAGGGTTAGTTCCCCAGCTTCAATTTTAGACATAGACAGAATTTCATTAATCAGCTCCAGCAAATGCTCGCCACTGCGATTAATGATGGTTAAATGCTCTTGGTGCTTTCCTTTGAGGGAATCATCACGAGCCATTACTTGGGTAAAGCCGAGGATAGCATTTAGGGGAGTACGCAGCTCATGAGTCATTTTTGAAAGGAATCGGCTTTTGGCATGGGATGCCGCTTCTGCTGCTTCTTTTGCTTGGCGTAGTTCCCCTTCAGCTTGCTGGCGTTGAATAACTAGGGAGGCTATTCTTGCTAGGGATTCGAGCATCTCCAGTTCTCTCTCATCGGGCGATCGCGACTCGTTGAGATACATAGCAAAAGTCCCTAAAATTTTGCTAGTATCGGATTTTATTGGCTCAGACCACCAAGCTCGGAAATTATGAGCTAGGGCTTGTTCTTTGAAGGAGCCACATAAAGGATCAGTAGCAATATCTTCAACAATCATGCGCATACCGAAGTAAGCTGCAGTGCCGCAGGAACCAGAAACTGGCTCAATGGGCAGTAGATCAATAACTTGTTCCCAGGTATGGGGTATTTTCTGACTGACGTAAGGATGCAAAGACTTCCCGTCTTCGGAGCTTAAGAGAATAGAAGAGCACAGATGGGGAGCTAGCTGAGCAACTTGTCTAGTCAATTCCAGCAAAACTTCGTACAAAGACCGGTTTTCGGCTACCATTCTCAGAACTTTGTTTTGAGTTTTGCGTAACAGCTCTCTCTGCTGACGCTCGGTGATATCTACAGCAATTGAGGCAAAGCCAATTACTGAAGCATTCTCATCCATTAGCTGTACATTGTACCATTCGCAGGTGATAACTCTACCATCTTTGGTAAGGTTTTCACTGATACTATAGTTGCTCCCTGGCTGAATAAGCAGCTCGCTATAGATTTTATCCATTTGCTCTGTAGCAGTTTCCGGTATCAGAAAGGCGTTGTGATTACCGATGGCTTCCTCAGAGGTATAGCCAAAAATTTCTTCGGCAGCTGGATTCCAGGCGACAACCTTCCAATCAGTAGAAAACTCAATCACAGCCAAGGGTGTTTGCTCTACTAAAAAGGAAAGTCTTTGTTGGGAAGCTCTCAGTTCCTCTTGAGCTTGGTGTCTACTTTGAGAGATGGCGATTAATTCACCAACAAATCGGAGCAAGCTAATATCTTCTTGAGTCCAGATCCTGGGGGAGCGCACCGCATCTATACCAATGAATCCAACTGCTTTTTTGGTGTTACTCATACTCATGGGTACAATCAGCAGCGATTGGATAGATAACTCTTGTAACTGTGCCTTTTCCGCTGCTACTGAGAGCTCTGCCACCAGTGGTATGTTGATCAAGTGATGGTTAGTGAACTGTCGATAAAGCCAGGGAAAATTCTTGATCTGTACCTTCTGATAGTAGGCAATTGATGGCTCAATACCA
>JAAHHL010001445.1 GCA_010672185.1 Caldora sp. SIO3E6
AGGAAATGGTATTTTTTAGTTCAAAAACCTTGCACTTTTACCAGAAAATTCCTCCTGAACTCTTAACTTATTACTTATTACTTATTACTTATTACTTCAAAACCCGCGTCAATCGACTTATTCAGCAAGCCCTAACTATTTGAGTTGGTCAGCCATTTAGTTTGAGAACTTAATATAATACATTAGTTCTGCTACTAACTGGGGATTGAGTTCAAGGCGTCGCTGGAAATCGGCAAGATTACGGTAATAGCCATGTTTCTGGCGCTGTTGTACAATTGCTCTAGCGAGAAACAAGTCAATTGTTGGGATTTTTGTCAGTTGTTCTATTGAAGCTGTATTAGCATTGATTTGCTGAGGCAAGAGAAGAGTTTCGGCATCGTAGTAACAAAAATCCAGAATCGGTTGCAAAGGTTTCAGACGCTCTACTGATACACTAAGGGCTGCGGCAATGTCTTCGATGCAATAAAACTGAACACCGCTGCGAGTGAGTTCCGCTAACAGTCGTGCTTGATGAATAGAGACTCCTGGCAGTCTTAACCAATCATCGACACTGGCTTGATTAACATCAATTTTGACACCCAAAGCTGCCGCGATCGCAATTTCTTGGGCTGACTGTAGTCGGTAGTAAGGGTCATTTTGAATCCGCACCCGAATTGGTTGTTGATTTGGGTGCAGTCTAGTTGTTGGTGAGAGCCAGTCAAATAGTGCCATCGATTGTCTACCCACTGCTGAATAAGAAGAAATAACCACAGAGTCACACCAGAACACGGAGAGAATCTATTCTTCTTTTCCTTTGTGAACTTTGTGTCTTTGTGGTTTCTCAAACAATTATATATCTGTAAAATCCATAATTGGTTCTTGAGCGATCGCTTCTAAGTTAACGGCTCTTAACAACTTCTCCCACTCGGCTTGGAGTTCTTTATCTTGGGGATTTTGGAGCCGTGACTGCGCTAACTTAGTTAAAGGATCGTACCAGATACCTGTTTGTTCATAGAAGGCAACTCCTTCTTCTGAGATTTCTGGTTCGAGTTCAACCCGTTGCACCCAACCGTTAACCGAGATAGGCTTGGTTACTCCCGGATAGAATGAGAGTTTCCATTGATACCATTGTCCTTGCTTCAGTTTTGGTGCTGTGGTGGGGAGTTTGATACCAACGACACCGTGGGAGTCTTGAGAATCGGTAATAGTAGTTTTGTAAACTTCTGTGCCAGTTTCATCCTCTAGGACAAATTCGGCGTAGCATTCGGATGTGAGCCAATAGGGAAGATAAAACCAGAAGGTGGGATGTTTGTCTGCGGTTAAACCCCATACCACTTCCGAAGTGCTGCCACTTTCATTCTCTTGGGCGGTTGCTTGAGTAGTTGGTACTAAAGCTGTAATCTTTAAGTTATTTGCTGAACCTATGGAACAAGCTGAACGACCTGATGCTCCTGTTTCTCTGTTGGTGTCACCGGTGTTGGGAGGGTTATCTCGTTTTTGGCGTTGTATCCTGGGAGGGGTCTGGGATTGGGAGACTAAGATATTACTATTAGTGAGTAGGGATATTGAGGAAGAAACTCTCTCATGGAGTATTATAGATTGAGCTTGGGCTGCTGATTCGTAGCTAGTGAAGCCAGCGATCGCTAAAGCCAAAGCTAGAGTTTTGTAAGATTGAAAATATTTTAAATAATTCATGATTCAATCGTAGATGGACTCTGTTGTTGTTTAGAAGTATAGGCAATAACCATACCACCAGTAGATACTAAGGCAATGGCTGAAGGTACAAGAGGAACCCAACTGCCTTGTATTAACAAAACTAGAGACAAGCTGTATAATAGACCCAGTGTTCCAGTAACTAAGGCTAACTGAAGCCATAACCGAAAACGCCAGACTATGACACCCCCTGCCAGAGACCAACACCAAACCCACAGCACTTCACCCCACAAGGGCAAGGCTTCTAAAAGGGGACGTTCATCCAGAACAGCGCTGAGAATTTGACTTACCATATGAGCTTGAATAACGACTCCT
>JAAHHL010001446.1 GCA_010672185.1 Caldora sp. SIO3E6
TCTCCCGTAGAAACTCCCGCACCCCTAATTGAGCATTAACATCTAATCCCAGGGTTGGCTCATCGAGGAATAATATCTGAGGCTGGTGGAGGAGTGCAGCTAGCAATTCGGCTTTCATGCGCTCCCCCAAAGAAAGTTTCCGCACTGGCTGGTTCAGTTTACCTTCTAGAGCCAGCATTTCCGTAAGTTCCCCGACTCTGTGCCGGAAGTCTTGATCGGTGATGCCATAGACAGCAGCATTGATTTTCAGAGAGTCTAGTGCTGGTAAGTCCCAAAGTAGCTGCTGCTTTTGCCCCATAACTAGGGTAATTTTTTGTAAAAAGCTAGCTTGACGACGGAAGGGAATATGATCCGCCACTCTGACTAAACCACTGGAAGGATGAATTAGTCCAGTGAGCATTTTGAGAGTGGTGGTTTTGCCCGCGCCATTAGGTCCGAGGAACCCCACTACCTCACCCATACCAATTTCCAAAGAAATGTCTTGAACTGCTTTGACTTGGCGATAGGTACGGTTGAAAAAGTGAGCCAATGTGCCTTTAAGCCCCGGTTCTTTTACTGCTACAGAATAAACCTTACTCAGGTTGTGAGCGACAACGATAGACATTAGTTATTGGTCATTGGTTATTGGTTATTGGTTATTGGTTGTTGGTTATTGGTTGTTGGTACTAGGGACAAATAACTTTAACCCTAACTCAGGACAAGGGACTATATATAGTTTTACTCCAGTAGATAAAGTTATGTTAAGTTATTTTTATTAAGATCCTTGAAGAACTCCTACAGAACACTATGAACCTCGAAATCCCAGAGTCAGTTAAGCTTTGGTCTCAATTTATCCACCCCATCGTCATGTGGGTACTGTTGGGGACAAGTATTTATGCCTTATACCTAGGTGTGAAAATCCGCAAGACTAGGGCAGCTAAAGGAGAAGAGAAAAAAGAGCTGATCAAAGGTAAGTATAATGACAAGCACCATCAAGTGGGGTCACTGCTACTCTCCCTGATGGTTATCGGTGCGATCGCGGCAATGGCTGTGACCTATATTAATAATGGTAAGCTGTTTTTTGGTCCTCATTTACTCGCTGGCTTAGGCATGGTGGCAATAATTGCTACTTCTGCCTCCCTAACTCCTTTGATGCAAAAAGGTCAAACTTGGGCACGCTATACCCATATTGCCCTCAATGTTAGTCTTGTTGGTCTATTTGGTTGGCAAGCAGTAACTGGTATGCAAATTGTCCAGAAGATTGTGAGCAGCATGTAATGTGCTGGGGAATGGAGGAAGAATCATCTCAATCTCCCCACCTCAATTGAGAATTGTAGGGGCGCAATGCTTGCGCCCTTGAGAATTCCGTCAAGCAGACTTAATACTACTTAAACGGTAGCCCATTCCATGAACTGTTTCAATTAAATTACTCGGAGCACCTGCTGCTTTTAGCTTCAGGCGCAAACTTCTCAGATGGACTTTTACTGTATCTTCTTCTACCTTTTCCTCAGTTGGCCAAATATGTTGGATCATTGCCCGACGACTGAGGAGGCGGTGGCTATGGCGTAAGAGCAACTCTAGGATACAGTATTCCTTGGGGGTTAGGTGGATAGGAGTTTGAGCGTAGCTGACTTCGCAAGCACTCGGGTCAAGACGCAAGTTACCCCATTCTAGAACAGGAGGCAAGGAACTATGGCCTCGGCGTAACAAGGCGCGAATGCGGGCTAGTAACTCTCCCAAATCAACGGGTTTGATAATATAATCATCTGCACCAGCATCTAGCCCAGAAATTTTATCACTGACGGTGTCCCGGGCAGTCACCATCAGAATGGGCATGTGATAACCTTGCGATCGCAACAGCTGGCAAAAACTGATGCCATCGAGTTCTGGTAACATGACATCTAGCAGTAGCAGGTCATAATCGCTCACCTTAATATATTCTAAAGCAGACTCTGCCTCCAAAGCCCGATCAACAACATAGAGTTGGTCAGTTAGGGCTTCCTCTAAGGTTTCAGCCAAACGGCTA
>JAAHHL010001447.1 GCA_010672185.1 Caldora sp. SIO3E6
CTGCCGCTGAAGCCGCTAACAAACTTCAATCGCATGTCGCAAGCGGCGATGTACTCCGACTGCATGTGCAAACTAAAAACAGCAGCATGCCACTTCGACGCACCTGATGCGCATCCTCCATCGGTACAATTACCCCAAGTTCAACTCTTCCTCGCCTCGATTCCCCCTATTGGTGAGCCATTGTTAAACCAACTAGTGATTAAGTATAATCAAGCGATCGCTGATCAGGTTAAACAGAGACAGGCTCAGGGAACTCTGATATATTTTGTTGATTTGTACTCAACCATCAGTTTAGAAGATTTACCCGATGGCATACATCCTAATAGTGAAGGATTTCGGAAAATGGCTCTGGCTTGGGATGAGGCATTGTGCAGCTATCAGCTATCAGCTGTCAGCTATTAGCTAAAAAGCTGAATGCTGAATGCTGAACGCTGAAAGCTAAAAAGACTAAACCTTCGTTTTCTGAGACCAAATGCGAGTACTTAAACCCCAAATATAGATGAAGCCTTCGGCAGCTTTATGGTCAAATTGGTCTTCGGAAGTATAGGTTGCTAAGTCAGGAGTATAGAGGGATTTCTCAGATTTGCGTCCGACAATTGTGGCATTGCCTTTGAAAAGTTTTACCCTTACTGTACCGGATACCCGTTCTTGGGTTTTTTGAATAAAAGCATCCAAAGCTTCTTTCAGAGGAGAGTACCACAGTCCTTTGTAGATTACCTGAGAGTAGGTTTCTTCCATACACCGCTTGTATTGGGTAACATCAGCAGTTAAAGTCAAACTCTCTAAGTCACGATGAGCATTGATTAACACTAACAAAGCTGGTGCTTCGTAGATTTCCCTGGATTTGATACCTACCAAACGGTTTTCGATCATATCAACTCGTCCAATACCGTGATTCCCTGCCAACTGATTGAGTTGACTAATCAAGGCTACTGGGTGGAGGTTCTCACCATTCAGGGAACTAGGAATACCTCGCTCAAAACCAATATCTACATATTCTGGCTCATTAGGAGTATCCGCGATCGCTTTAGTCATCAGATAAACTTCTTCTGGAGGTTCCGTCATGGGATCTTCCAGAATTCCCGCCTCAATACTACGACCTAGCAGGTTACGGTCTATACTATAGGGGGAAGATTTTTTCACTGGAGAAGGAATCCCAAAGCGCTCACCATAAGCGATCGCATCCTCCCGGCTAAAACCCCATTCCCTTGCTGGTGCTAGTACTTTCAAATTGGGGTTAAGAGCCATAATCGAGACATCAAAGCGCACCTGATCATTTCCCTTACCAGTGCAACCATGAGCCACGGCATCTGCACCGTGTTCTACCGCCGCATCTACCAATAACTTAGCAATTAATGGACGGGCAAGGGCAGTGGAGAGAGGATAGCGATTTTCATACAAAGCATTTGCCTGGATTGCTGGAAATCCATAGTCCTTAATAAAAGTATCAGTCACATCAGCAACCAGAGATTTCGCGGCACCTGCCTTCAAGGCTTTTTCCCTGATTGGCTCAAGCTCATCTCCCTGCCCTAAATTGGCTGCCAAGGTAATTACTTCCTTAACTCCCCACTCTTCTTTGAGATAGGGGATACAGACAGAAGTATCTACTCCACCGGAATATGCTAAAACAACTTTCTCTGCACGACTCATCGAATATCTCACCCCAATGATACTAAAGGATTTATTTTATCCGTTTGTGTAAGTAAGTATATATGCGTGAAGGTAGATTGTTGTTTGTTTTTGTTGTTTGTTGTTTGTTTTTTGTTGTTTGTTGTTTGTTGTTTGTTGTTTGTCCTTAGGAAATGGGGAATAGGGAATTGCTGTCCATTGGTGTCAACTTAACGTGAAATCCTTTCCCCACCGGTCGTTTAAAGACCGGCTAATAGCTCAAGTCATCTAAAGATGACTCATATCAATCGGCTCAAACATCTTCAGTCCACTTTAAGTGGACTTGAGCTATTAGCAAGGAACTTAAGTTCCTTGTGAGGCATGAGTCTTGC
>JAAHHL010001448.1 GCA_010672185.1 Caldora sp. SIO3E6
TTATTAGGAAATAGGGTTTTCCTTTACAAACCAATTCCTCTAAACGGGGATGGAAACCGGAAGGCAAACTTCGCATTGTCGATTTGTTCTCTTTACAAACCAATTCCTCTAAACGGAGATGGAAACCAGAGGCTAAAAAAGACCCTATATATGGAAATACCCAAGGGTTAAGGAAAATTGTATTCTTCTTCCTCCGCTCCTCTGCTCCTCTGCTCCTCTGCTCCTCCGCTCCTCCGCTCCTCTGCTCCCTTGACAACGGCATTTTTGCCACCAATGGGTGTTAGGTGTTAGGTGTTAGGTGTTAGGTGTTAGGTGATTAAAAGTCCTCCTCTTTTCCTTCTCACTATTCCCAATTCCCAATTCCCAATTCCCAATTCCCAATTCCCAATTCCCAATTCCCAATTCCCAATTCCCAATTCCCAATTCCCAATTCCCAATTCCCTAGTTATAAGTAAAAGCTCTAAGCTGAGTAATTAAATGATCAAAGTAGGGTGCTAGGGTTTCTGGTTCCACATCAAGCACTCGCTTGAAACTAGCAGCCTTGATACCTTCTAACCCTACTATCATTGCCTCCAAAGGCACTTGCAACTCCTGATACAACAGGTTCATGTAGTGAAGTCCTTCTGCACTAGTAAACTGGCTGCTCCCCCCAGCAATACCATAGGTAATACAACGGAGGAAATGCCAGAAATCCCGCCAACAATTTTCGGCTCGTTTCGGTGGATACAGTTCTCCTCCTGGTTGAGTAATCTGAGGAAATTGAGCCAAGACTTGTTGCCTAGCTTCATCTATAATTTCAGGAGCGCGATCGCGCAATAATCCGGCTGTATTAATTAAGCCCTCATTTTTAGAGGAAGCTGCTGAAATTTCCTCCAAATCCCCATCACTCAGATAGCGCCTTTCTTCCTCTGCCCTCTGGAACAATTGAATCACTCCTGAAGGATAAGAGTCTTGCCAGCTAGCAAAGCTAATAATTCTGGCTTTAGCAATTAGCTCAAGAACATGTTCACTTAATTGAGTAGTCATTTTCCTAACCTGGTGTGAAACAATTTATTTCATCGAGACTGCCTTCTACCGAGGTGCTGGACTCTAATCTTCCCAAATTTAGGCATACTTTGTTAAGTTGTTAAGAAATGTAAACTTATTTCTTACCTGCCATGGACATCCGTCAAATCGAAGTTGCTTTGAACAGCCCCAACTCCAATGATCGCCTCAAAGGACTCACAGAACTCAGACACTATAACCCAGAAGTAGCAGTCCCTCTACTGACTAGTAAACTACAAGATCCAGAGTTTGTGGTGCGCTCTTTTGTCGCTATGGGATTGGGCAAAAAGCAAACAGAAGCATCTTTCTCTGCTTTACTTAATTTAATGAAGTCGGATCGAGACCCCAATGTGCGAGCAGAAGCGGCTAACTCCCTATCCCTGTTTGGGCGGGGAGCAGCATCACACCTTATCGAATCCTTTCAACAAGATGATCACTGGCTCCTGCGCCGCAGCATTCTGGCTGCGTTAATGGATATGGAGTATCCTGAAGCACTTTTTGATGTTTGTGTTTGTGGTCTACTAGACAAAGACCTGACAGTGAAGGGATCTGCGATTGATGGCTTAAGTTACCTCGCTGGCTCTGGTAAGCAAAACGATGCCTTGCAGCAACTACTCGCTCTAGCAGATTCCGAGGAGTGGCGTATCCGGTGGCGGGTTGCTCGTGCTCTTAGAAAATTTGACGAACCCCAAGCTAGAAATGCCCTCAACCGACTCAAGCAGGATGAGGATCATCGGGTTGTAGGAGCAGCTTTGGAAAGCTTGCTTTAGTTATTGGTCAAGGGTGACAAGTTAAAGGGTGGTGCATTTTGTCAACTCCCATATATGGTGTTTGGGGGCTAAAAAAGACCCTATATATGGAAATACCCAAGGGTTAAGGAAAATTGTATTCTTCTTCCTCCGCTCCTCCGCTCCTCCGCTCCTCCGCTCCTCCGCTCCTCCGCTCCTC
>JAAHHL010001449.1 GCA_010672185.1 Caldora sp. SIO3E6
CGATCGCTCGCTGATTTAGGGAACTCCAAGAAATAAATCATCCCAATTTTGGACTTGTCTTACTCCCTCAGCTCCCTCAGCTCCCTCAGCTCCCTCAGCTCCCTCAGCTCCCTCAGCTCCCTCAGCTCCTCCAACGATGGGACGTTTTTTTATTTGGAAGTCCCTTATGTGGCGATGGGTTGGGTTAATTGGGGTAGCGGCAGGGCGGGTTTTGATGGAAATATTCGGGTCAAATGGCTTAAATTATCCCTAAACCCGCCCCTACAATTATCCCTAAACCCGCCCCTACATCACATGTTGTCACTGACCAGACTCTATAGGCGCACACCTATTCCATTGTGAATAATGGTATCACCAAATTAAGGTTTAGACAAGAAGGTGCGATCGCCTAATCTTGTAGGTTGGGTTGAGGCAACGAAACCCTTGTATCCCCATCCACCCAAGCTTCCCACACCTTTTGAAAGCTCACCCGCCAAGGGGTTGGGCGTTTGCGTAGCATGGTGCGTAGCAGCATAGCATTTGGATTGATATACCCGGGTCTATGTGCTGAAATTATCGCCCAAATGCTTCGCCCCTACGATATGCCTGTTGCCTGTTGCCTGGGGCTACGGGATATATCTCTAGCTCAATAAGTTAGATGAGGATATAAGGGAAAGCGATCGCATAGTTGAGCTACTCGCTCCCGACACTTCGTTGCCACTTGCTCGTCTTCTGGACTTAGTAACCTATCTGCAATAATTTCTGCAATTTCAGTAAATTCCTCTGTTCCCATACCCCTGGTGGTCATTGCCGGGGAACCTAACCGCAAGCCGCTAGTGACAAAAGGCGACTCTGGATCAAAAGGAACAGTGTTCTTGTTGGTAGTAATATTAACACCACTCATCAATTGGTCAGCCTGCTTGCCTGTCATCGCAATAGAGCGCAAATCCACCAGCATTACATGGTTGTCTGTACCACCAGAAACCATTTTGAGACCTCTTTGTTGCAATCCCTTTGCCAAAGCTTGAGCATTGGCAATCACTTGCCCTGAGTAAGTTTTGAACTCTGGTTTTAAAGCCTCACCAAATGCCACTGCCTTACCGGCAATCACATGCTCCAGAGGACCCCCCTGAGAGCCAGGAAAGACAGATTTGTTCAACTTCTTACCTAATTCAGCATCACGGCAGAGAATCAAACCGCCTCTAGGACCACGTAGGGTTTTATGGGTAGTGGTAGTGACTACATCACAGTGAGCAATCGGACTAGGATGGTGACCCGTGGCAACCAAACCGGCAATGTGGGCAATATCTGCCAGTAAGTAAGCATCCACTTCATCAGCAATGCTGCGGAATTTTTCAAAGTCAATGATCCGAGAATAAGCAGAATAGCCGCAAATAATTAGCTTAGGACGCTCTTTAAGGGCTATCTCCCGAACTTGGGCATAATCGAGTTGTTCGGTTTCGGGACTAACACCGTAGTGACGAACATTGAACCACTTACCTGATACATTTACCGGTGAACCGTGAGTCAGGTGTCCTCCGTGGGACAAATCCATACCCATAATCGTGTCACCAGGTTTCAGTAGGGTCAAGAACACCGCAAAGTTAGCCTGAGCACCAGAGTGAGGCTGCACATTGGCATGAGCTGCCCCAAATAGCTCTTTAGCACGGTCAATTGCCAACTGCTCAACTTTGTCGATAAACTCACAACCACCGTAGTAGCGCTTACCTGGCAATCCTTCAGCATACTTGTTCGTAAGTACTGAGCTTTGAGCAGCCATCACCGCTGGTGAGGTGAAGTTTTCACTAGCAATTAACTCCAAATGCTGCCGCTGCCGTTGGAGTTCTTGGTTGAGAAACTCAGCCACGGTAGAATCTGTTTGAACTAGAAAATCTAAGTTAGTTTGAGTCACTATTGATTTAATCCCTAGAGATGCTCTTCAGTCTTAACGTTATCTCAACTATTGTATTAGCAAATGCCACCCCAATTGGGAAATACCACAAAATCAATGA
>JAAHHL010000145.1 GCA_010672185.1 Caldora sp. SIO3E6
GTATCAAATGGGCTCAAAAAGCTGGCATTGTTGTGGAAAATCCCTGGGTAATCTTCAAGCTGAAAGCTGAAAGCTGACGGCTGAAAGCTAAAAGCTGATAGCTAATGACTTATTCAGCAGACCCTAATTAGGTGGTAGGTGATTTTCTAATTATAGAACCTATCGTAGGGTGTGTTAGCGTAGCGTAACGCACCATGTTGCGGGTACGAGCATTTTCACCCAATCCCTCTATTTTGTTCGGTTGCAAACTCTAACTGTTGTAGCGATCGCTTAAGATCCCCGACTTCTCGATTGAACCGTAAATTAACTCGATAAACCGGAAGAAGAAGTCGGGGATCTAGGACAAGGATTTAATTTGTTTACTGTTGCTATCACTTTTGTTGAGTCTATAGATTGCTTTCCTCTAGCTTTGAGCAGTTTTTTTTCTTGAAAGCGCAACAGCATTATATCTAATAGTTTATTTGTTGAATCCTGCTGAGATAATCTACTCCGAAATTCACTCAACAAGCTGGAGTCAAATCCTGAATTTGTTAGATCTAGACCTAACAAGTATTTCCAATCAATTCTACTGCGAACTGCATTTGCCGCTTGAGTATCACTGAGTTTCTCGACAAATTGCATGATGGTAATTAAGGCTAATTTAGCTGGCGATAGGGCTGATTGCCCGCACTGAGCTGAGAATAGCTCCTTAAAATCGCTATCCTTATAGATTGCTCCTAATTCATCATACATTTTGAGATAAGCATTTCCTTTCGGAAAGGATGCATGAGCGATAAGTGACGTTTCCTGGGGAACTTCCCAATATTCTTGTGGATGCACTGTCATACCTTGAAGATGTACCTCTGTAATTTATCCACTTTCTCGACTGGAACGATTTGTAAACGCTTTCCCCCACGTTCTATTTCTAGAGGGATACCAGTCTCTAGGATTTCATCCAATAAATTGTAGAGATTTCCCCGTAGTTCCGTGGGTGTAACCCGTTTCATAATTTTGGTACTGCACATACATACAAATATTATATACGTACATATTGGAGAGGAGAAGCGGATTTTTGAAGATGATTACACCCGCAACTTTCCTTGTTGAAAGACATTAAATTATTAATTTAATTCTGGGAGATACACAGGTCGAAATCGTTATACTGCCTTGAAATTAATTTCAAGGCTCATAGCTGAAGTCCGTTAAAACGGACTAAAAATAGATAATTGTATCCTAATGATTTTGCATTAAACTGTATCATGACGAGTCGTCTTTAGACGACTTAGGCTATAAGCCTCGGAATTGATTCTAAGGCGAAAGACTGCTTAGGCTATCATCTTAATCAGGTATAAATTTTTTGGCTATTCTCTTATTATAAGATTAATCATTCTGTGGAGTTCTCTTAAGCAATTGAGCGAAGCTCGCAGAGAGTAAAGAAAAAAGGAAAAAGGGTAAGAGAGAAAGAGGGTAAGTTGTTACAAAGTCTATGCTGCCTCACACACCACACGAAAGCCGAAAGAATTGCCCTACCTACCGCCCAGGTAGTAGAGGTAGCGAAACGCAGAACGGCAGCTCCCAGGATAGTTGACCCAGGAACCGCCCCGCAAGAGCCGATAATTATTATCATTTTCATCCTGCCAGACTCTACCATCTGTTGGCGCTCCTTGATAGTTAGGATGCCGACTGTCTGCACACCACTCCTACACATTCCCATGCATGTCGTATAGCCCAAAGGCATTGGCTAATGAAAAATTACCTACTAGGGTTGTTTTCGCTCGGTATTCCCCCTGTGGTTCAGAACTATAGGTTCTGTTACCGTCGTAGTTAGCCAAATCTGTAGTGATGGTTTCCCCAAAATGGAAGGGAGTAGTAGTTCCAGCACGACAGCGGCGCAATCGCTCAGTTATATAGTTGACAGGAATAGCTGTGGCTTCTACATCTCTGGGATTGACATCACAAGGCATCAGGTAATCCCGGTCTTGATGCCGAATACCATGACCACTGAAAAAGAACCAAAAGTTAAGTACCTAGGCAAAATTAATTGGATATTCGCTTCTTGCCCTGCAAGGCTTACAGGCAAAATTATATACAGTTAATTTTGCACGACTACTTATCCCCTGGTTCTAGTTGAGGTTCTTCAAAGAAGTCTAGCAGGAAAGACCGGAGATTGGCGTAGGTAGGTCGCGTGTTTTGCGAAGAACCGTCAGGAGCGATAAATTCTGGGGAGCTATCTGAGTAGTAGAAAATCTGTTCAAACTTAGCTTTCTGGATGAAAAAATCCCGCACCAATGCCGCATCTCGCTCAACATACTTGAGCGATCGCAACCGATGATAGTCATTAATGCCAATAACCAGCGCCCAATCCGCCATCCTATCTTAACTCCTGACTTGAAAGAGACGCGGGGACGCACTGGACGCGGAGACGCGGTGAGAGGGATTTTCATGCATGGTGGTGAAAAAATTTTTTCACCAAGACTGCCTTCTGCCTCCTGCCTCCTGCCTCCTGCCTTCTGCTTCCTGCCTCCTGCCTCCTGCCTTCTGCCTTCTTGCACTAAAGTATGGTTTGTAATCGGGGAATTAGCTGCTCTGCTGGAACTACACCTTCAATGCGCTCCACCGGTTGACCGTTTTTAAAGAGTACCAATGTTGGCAAGGCTTCAATGCGGTACTTAGATGCTAGCTCTGGATATTTATCTGTATCAATTTTAACAATTTGCAATTTACCACTCAGCTGAGAGCTCACTGTTTCTAGTATCGGAACCATCATCTGACACGGACCACACCAAGTAGCATAGAAATCTACCAACACAGGTAACTCATAGCCAGAGAGTAAGTCTTGGAAAGTAGTGAACTGTTTTTTGACTGCCATAAAACTAAACCACCTTGTTAGCCTTTCTGCTCGATTCTAGTGCAAAATTCTTAGAGCTGAAGAATTGCACATAGTACAAGAGGATTTTTCATGGAAGCATCACAGACATCTACTTCAAAGCTCAAGGATAAGGTTGCCATTGTTACTGGCGCTTCCCGAGGTATTGGTCGAGCGATCGCGTTTGCTTTAGCTGCAGAAGGAGCTAAGGTAGTGGTAAACTACGCTAGTTCTAGCGAAGCGGCTCAACAAGTAGTAGCAGAAATTACTGAGCTTGGAGGAGATGCCTTAGCACTTCAAGCCGATGTTTCTCAAGAAGAACAGGTAAATGCCTTGTTAAAAAGTACCATCGAAAAATATGGTCAGGTTGACGTGCTGGTTAATAATGCTGGCATAACCCGGGACAACCTGTTACTGCGGATGAAGCCTGCTGATTGGCAAGCAGTAATTAACCTTAATCTGACTGGCGTTTTCTTATGCACCAAGGCAGTGAGTAAAGTAATGCTTAAGCAACGTTCTGGTCGTATTATTAATATTGCCTCGGTAGCAGGACAAATGGGTAATCCTGGTCAAGCTAATTACAGTGCTGCTAAAGCCGGAGTAATTGGATTTACCAAAACTCTGGCGAAAGAGTTAGCCAGTCGTGGCATTACCGTGAATGCGGTAGCACCGGGGTTTATTGCCACAGAGATGACTAAAGAGCTCGACTCAGAAGACATTCTCCAACATATTCCCCTAGCTCGCTACGGTAAACCAGAGGAAGTTGCCGGAATGGTGAGGTTTTTAGCCGCTGATCCCGCAGCCGCTTACATCACTGGACAGGTGTTCAATGTTGATGGTGGTATGGTTATGGCTTAGGGACTTACGAAATCCTTTTCCCTTAGTTCCCCCAGGTTACCTTACCAGAAGTATGGTTATTCAACCGGATTTGAGATGAGAGAGCTTGGGGGAGCTTAAAGATACTGTTCAATTCTATGAGTCAAGTTAAAGGCATACTGCGATTCCTTGTGATCATAACGAATGGAGAAATCACACATGCAATAAACTCTGGAATTTGTCTGAGAACATAATGGTATGAGCAATCGAGCTATGACAATATTTGGTTTTTTGGGTGGAACGATTATGGCTGTCGAGGCTGGATATAAAGTTTTTCCTCATCCGAAGTCAGATAAAGTTTATAATAGATTAAGTGATGCTAAATGGTTTTTAGCTGTAAGATGGTGCGATAGTCTCTCTACTCCCGCAGGTATTATTAACAACATGGGAGAACTGGCTTTTTTCAATGAAATTGTTTTAAAGATGGGAGAAGAAAAGTTTATTCCCTGGCAATATCGACTCGATATTTTTGCTAAATGTTTACTTTTACAACCGAATGAAACAGTTATTTATCAATTTCAAGTTAGCGATCACACTTTGGAAATACGAGCTTTAGAAATAGATTCTCGCTATGGAAAAGTAGCTTTAGTCAGAGGGTTACCCAAAGAATTTGATACGGAATAATGCTTTAGTGCAAGAAGGTATAGCAACTGCCGGGTGAGCGAAAAAAGGTGTGGGGAGTGTGGGGAGTGTGGGAGGTGTGGGGAGTGTGGGAGACAAAGGAAAACTTATGCTTTTTTGAACACTTAGGTCATAAATCCCACACAAAATTTCGTTCACCCCTGCCTTGGAGCCTTCTGCTATACTTTTTCTACCAAACCTCAGGTACTCGTTACTAGGAAACCAACAAACCGAAAGCTCCGTCTTTTTAAAGCGGAGATGAAGGTTAGTAGCGACTTTAGTCGCCGTGAAAAAAATATTTTCTCTCATTTCGTAATTCTTATCTTGAGTAGTGTATAATAACATCAGGATAAAAGGTCGATAATAATGATAGTCATAGAGTTCAAAGCCTACGGCAAACAAAAACAATATGATGCGATAGATGAAGCTATAAAAACCGCTCTATTTATTCGCAATAAATGTATCCGTTACTGGATTGATAATCAAGGTGTCAAAAAAAAAGATTTAAGTGCTCTTTGTGCCGTTTTAGCACAAGAATTCCCGTTTGCCAATGAACTGAACTCTATGGCTAGACAAGCTAGTGCAGAAAGAGCATGGTTATCTATCGCACGTTTTTATGACAACTGCAAGAAAAAAGTTCCAGGAAAAAAAGGTTTTCCCAGATTCAAAAAACACTATCGTTCCGTGGAATATAAGACTACGGGTTGGTCGCTATGTCCAGACAAAAAGTCAATTAGTTTTCTCGATAAAAAAGGTATTGGGAAGCTCAAACTCAAAGGTACATGGGACTTGTGGCGTTTCGATATCAAACTCATAAAGAGGGTCAGGATAGTTCGTCGAGCAGACGGATACTATGTTCAATTTTGCGTCAATACTGATATTGTTGAGAACCTAGAACCAACTGGCAAGATTATTGGTTTGGATATTGGATTGAAAGATTTCTATACCGACTCCAATGGTAACAGTCAACCCAATCCTAGATTTTATCGAAAAGGTGAAAAAAGACTCAAATTTCATCAACGTCGAGTTTCTCGCAAGCAAAAAGGCTCAGCCAATCGAAAAAAAGCCATTAATAGACTAGGCAAGACTCATCTAAAAATAAATAGACAGCGTCAAGAACATGCCAAGAGACTGGCAGGTTGCGTAGTCCGATCTAACGATCTGGTCGCCTATGAAAATTTAGAAGTTAAAAACTTAGTTAAAAATCACTGTCTAGCTAAATCTATTAATGACGCTGGCTGGTATGAATTTAGGAAATGGTTGGAGCATTTTGGTAATAAGTTTGGCAGAGTCACTGTTGCAGTGAATCCTGCTTATACAAGCCAAAATTGTTCTAATTGTGGCGAAATGGTCAAGAAATCTCTCTCGACTAGAACCCATGTTTGTCAATGTGGATGTCAATTAGATCGTGACCACAATGCCGCAATAAACATATTGAATAGAGCCTTGAGTACGGTGGGACACACCGAAACTTGGATATTAAATCCGAACGCTAGGGGAGATTTGGTCTCTACTTTGATTGGTGAAAACCTGTTAAAGCAAACTGGATCTTTGAACCAAGAATCCCTGTCTATGCAAGAGCAGGGAGTGTCAAAATAGCCTTCCCCCATGAAAACGCCAGCGGGGAAACAAAATTCTCATAAGGCTTTGGGATACTAGATAAATCCCTAGCCAAACTAAACTGTAGTGAATAGTAAACCAGTAAATTGGTAAATCTTTAGGCGCACCAGGCAAGCCAAAGAGTTTCACAATACAGAGGATAAACACCGCTTCCCAAATACCAGCAAACAGTTGGAAAGCTCCAGGCCAGTCCCGATCCCAACGAAACTGCTGCATATAGATATAGATCACATCCCACATTATGCCAAATAGTGCGACATATCCCAAGATGGGGAAGAAAGGTGAAATGTGATCAACAGGAATTCCGGGACCAATAATACCGAAATGAAATGGTAAGGTGATTAGTACACCTACCGTTGCTAAGAGAAATAATCTAGTTTGCCAGCGACCTAGTAAAGTAGGAGTCATTTGTGATTTGTTGTTTGTTGTTTGTTATTAGTCCTTTGTCATTGGTCATTTGTTGTTTATCCTTTGTTATTTGTACTGCCGTGACACACCTAAAAATGTGTAAGAGTTTGTTAGTACCCAAACACCATATATGGGAGTTGAACAAATGCACGACCCTTTAACTTGTCACCAATGACCAATGACTAATGACCAATGACCAATAACAGTTTTACACTTCTACTAAACGGAATGCAGCTCCTAGTCCAGCTGCCATTTCCTCCGGTGTGATTTGTCCATCTCCGTTCATATCAAGAGCCTCAAATACTGCATCGGTTCCTGCCCATTCTTCACGAGTAATGAATCCATCCCCATCCAGATCATAAACCAGAAATACATCCCTAGCCGCATGGTTAAGAGTTGCCTCTCCCTCAAGGCGAATCAGTCGCTCTGTTAAGAGTTTTTCTAGAGCAACTAATGCCTTCGAGAAACCATTAATCCCTTCCTCTAGTTTTTGGGATGCCATGAGATCAGCTTGGTGCATACTATCGAAGGTTTCTTTGTCCATCGATATTTTTTCGATCTCGGCGGTAGCTGCCATCTCCGGAGACAACTTGCAAGGTAAATCTCCTGTCGTAGACTGTAACTCATTAAGAAGTTTAGGTGAGATGGTTAGCAAGTCACTGCCTGCTAACTCGGTAATCTCACCCAAGTTGCGGAAGCTGGCTCCCATCACTTCCGTTTGGTAGCCAAATTTTTTGTAGTAGTTGTAAATTTTGGTTACTGACAATACTCCTGGATCTTCTGCAGGAGGATAGCTCTCTCGTCCAGTTTCCTTTTTATACCAGTCCAAAATCCTGCCCACAAAGGGAGAGATTAGGGTTACTCCAGCTTCAGCACAGGCGATCGCTTGATGAATGCCAAACAGTAGGGTCAAGTTACAGTGAATACCCTCTTTTTCCAAAACTTCGGCAGCACAAATCCCTTCCCAAGTGGAAGCAATTTTAATCAGTACCCGATCCCGGGAAACTCCAGCTGCTTCGTACTCAGAAATTAAATAACGAGCCTTAGCAAGCGTCCCTTCAGTATCATAGGATAGCCGTGCATCTACTTCGGTGGATACCCGTCCTGGAATAATTTCCAGAATTTGCAACCCAAAGGAGACTGCTAGTCGATCAATTGCCTGTTGTACTATTGTAGCCTTATCTGCTGTTTCGACTGCCTCCTGCTTTACCTGCTTCAAAGTCTGATCGACAATGGACTGGTACTGGGGCATCTGAGCTGCTGCCGTAATCAGCGAGGGATTAGTAGTCGCGTCTTGAGGTTTAATGGTTTCAATTGCTTGGATATCACCAGTGTCCGCTACCACGGTGGTCATTTCGCGCAGTTGTTCCAGCAAATTCCTAGCCATTTCTTGCTCCTATGGTGAGGTGGGTTTTGCTTAACAGAAGTGGTTCAAATATAGTTTTAACCTACATCTGGCGCGATTGTGGCAATTGTAACTTCTCCTTTAAGATACAAGGGGCGGGTTTAGGGTCGCCGTTAACGAATTTGGTGACAATCTTAGTACAAAACCCGCCCAACGCTATCCCCAGGTTATCGTTTGGGCAGGTTTTATCTGAATATTCGAGTTAAATCTCCTAGTGGCGTGACACACTTAAAAATGTGGCGAGAGAAACGGATTTTGAAGTAATAAGTAATAAGTAATAAGTAATAAGTAAGATACAAGGAAAACTTATCCTATCGGTTATAATACCTATAAATCTAGATTTTTCCCCTATCTCCCCAGCTTCCTTAGCTCCCGAACTGGGCTACGCCCCGCTGCGCTAACGTTCCGCTGCGCTAACAGCTCCCCTAGCTCCCTTTTCTGCCCATACTTTCCTAATGTGTACTCTCATGAGATAATTATTTACTATTCAACGACTAGAAAAGCATCCCTAACTCAAATCTTGGGCAAAGTCAAAATTTGAGCCTCGGATGTTTAGCGCCTTTGTAAAAGTTTATTCATTTAAGAGGAGGGTAAGTTGACTTACTCAGCATTATTACTCACTGCTACAGTTCCAGGTACAGTAAGCTGGAGTCCCAAAGTTGGACTAGTGATGATTATCTGTAATATCTTAGCTATTGCCATAGGTAAATATACGATTAAGTATCCTAGCGAAGGACCAGGTTTACCATCATCTGCCATGTTCGGTGGTATGGGTGTTGGTGCATTACTGGGAACCACCAGCTTTGGTCATGTATTGGGGGCAGGTGTGATCTTAGGATTGGGATATATCGGTGCTCTTTAAGTGACGTTAGCTAAAATTCATTGGTGAAATGGGCGTCTCGCCCTTTCTCTGAAGATGTAAGTAACAGCTTAAAGACTTACTCTAGCAAGTCTCCAACCAATCATTTGCAGAATTTGGGCGATATTACCTCTTAGAGGTAATATCGTCATGTTGATGTAAAAGTGTAATTAGTCATTAGTACAAAACAAATAACCAATGACTAATGACCCATCCCTTAGATTAACTTGACCGCTTTCAATCCAAAAAACAGTACCAAAGCGACTCCTACAGCACCACCTAGGATTGAAAAGTAAGCAATTACTCCAAACATTGATCTTTCTCCAAATAAACTCTTATAACTACATTGAATCATTCCTAAGCTAGAATACAGCGAAAAGTTATTTGGGAAAAAGGCTGGGCGATGAATTCTGTTATTCGCGTTAGTATACCGGACAAATCTTATGATATCGCGATTGCTAAGGGACTTCCCGGGGGGGGCATCGCCAAGAAGGCAACAGCAGAGGGAAGTCCAGCAGGGGGTTTAGATGATTTAGGAGTTTGGCTGAGCCGCCTGAAACTGGGTAAGAAAGTTTTAGTGGTATCTAATCCAGCAATTTTTCGACGATACGGAGAAAGAGCGATCGCGGCACTGAAGTTAGTAGGATATGAGGTATCCAGCTGCACCCTCCCCATCGGTGAGCGCTACAAAACTCTCAAATCGATCCAAAAAATCTATGATACTGCCTTAGCACAACGCTTGGAGCGATCCTCGACAATGGTGGCTCTAGGAGGTGGAGTGATTGGGGATATGACTGGTTTTGCTGCTGCTACCTGGTTGCGAGGGATTAACTTTGTTCAAGTACCCACATCTCTGTTGGCTATGGTAGATGCCTCAATTGGGGGTAAAACTGGTGTCAACCATCCCCAAGGCAAAAACTTGATTGGTGCTTTTTATCAACCACGATTTGTCTTAATTGATCCCTCTGTACTTAAGACATTGCCGCCAAGGGAGTTACGTGCGGGGATGGCAGAAGTAATTAAATATGGCATTATCTGGGATGCTGAACTCTTTGCCAAGCTTGAGGAAGCTAAGCGTCTTGACCAATGGCGCTACTTAGATGAAGAATTACTATCAACTATCTTAATCCGCTCCTGCCAAGCCAAAGCTGATGTCGTAAGCCAGGATGAGAAAGAAGCTGGGTTAAGGGCGATTTTGAACTATGGTCATACTATTGGTCATGCAGTGGAAAGTTTGACTGGCTACAAGTTAGTTAATCATGGAGAAGCTGTAGCAATTGGCATGGTGGCAGCAGGTAAAATTGCGGTTAAACTTCAGTTGTGGCAAGAAGAAGAGGCTCAACGCCAAGATGCTTTAATTCAAAAAGCAGGATTACCTACTCAACTACCAGCTGGACTAGAAATTGAAGCTATTCTTGATACTTTACAAACAGACAAAAAGGTTAAAGATGGGAAGGTAAGATTTATTTTACCCACCCAGATTGGTCAAGTAACTGTAACAGATCAAGTACCTAGGGATGTAATTATGGAAGTATTAGGCTAGTGCCGCTGCGCGGAATTAAGAATTAAGAATTAAGAATTAAGAATGCTTATAGAGTAAGGATTCTATCGATCTTAAAGTGGTTACCTATTTCCGCCGCGCTGCACTAGTGCAAGAAAGCTCCAAAGCAGTCCCAGAAAAATAGTATCCAAATTTGGGCTATTCAACGTATAGTTTTTGACGGAAGTCACCATAAACTATTCAGATACTGATTGCATCTGGATGGCGAGAATATCTCACAAATAGATAGGGCTTGATGAATTAGTGCATAAGCTATACCAGACAAGGCTTTCAGCTGTTAATAAGCCAAGTCTTGTACAAGGAAATGTATCAAATGGGCTCAAAAAGCTGGCATTGTTGTGGAAAATCCCTGGGTAATCTTCAAGCTGAAAGCTGAAAGCTGAC
>JAAHHL010001450.1 GCA_010672185.1 Caldora sp. SIO3E6
CTTGATTGCTCTTCCGATCGGATAAAAACACTCCCACGGGTTCATTGGCTGCTGGTAAGTATTCTTGAACAACTTGCTCAAGCATTACTCGCAACTGATTACTATAGGAGGGTAAAAGTTGATCAGTTTCCGTAATCTGCTCTTGGAGTTGCCAATAAACCTGGAGGCGTTTTTCCGGTAATTGCAGTACTGTTCCTGGACGGAGTTCCCGCACTTGCCGCCACAAAGTTTGCTCCCCAGGTACAAAGGCACAGCAAAGATAGTCTCTGAGTGCCACTAAATCCAGTTCCTTGGTATGGTAAGGTGCTAGCGATCGCAAGTTAGGAGCAATCCAATGGGTACTTCCGTTGACTGTATAATATATAGTGCGTCCACCAGTGCGATCGCGTCCCAGCCATAACTCTTTTTGCTCCCGATCCCAAACAACTAATCCAAACATACCTACCAGCTGCTTGAGGGTAGCAACTCCCCAATGCTCCCAGGCAGTTACAATAAGTTGTAGATCACTAGCAGAGGTCGAGTTACTGTTTCCCCACTGTTGAGCTAATAGTTGACGCTCACTGAGCCATACCTCTCCCATAGCGAGGAATCGTCCAGAGGGACTGAATGTTAGGGGTGAAATAGAGGCAGATGACTGAGGTAAGAAAATGGCAATCTGTTCATCTTGCCAGTCAGCTTCAGTGACTGTATCAACTTTACCCCAAGCTAAGTACCAGGTTGTCACAATAACTGATAATGGAGAATTTACGGATAGTATCAATATTCTAAATTCTAAATTCCCCATTCCTCAAAATAATTGGCATCACTTCCGGAGCCAAAATAACTTTACCAATCAAGCAACTTTGCTGATGACCAAACATTTTCAACTTCTTGATACATTCATCAACATTTTCCGATGGAATCGCAGCCAGGAGTCCACCAGAGGTTTGAGGGTCAAATAATAATTGGTACTTGACCCAATCACTAACTTGAGTAGCATTATTGAGGTAGATAGCCTGCCGCAAATTTTGAGAGTGCAGGGAACTGGTAATTCCTCTTTGTATAGTTTCCCTAGCTCCTGGTAAAATTGGTATGGCATCTAAGTATAATTCAACACCTACTTGGGAGGCTTTGACCATCTCTACCAGGTGTCCCAACAGACCAAATCCCGTAATATCAGTACAGGCTGTTGCACCGTATTCCAGGAAGACTTGGGCAGCAGTTTGATTGGAGAGTAACATGGATGCGATCGCTTGCTCAATCCAGCGACCTTTGGCTTGATAACGCATATCAGCGGCAAACAGGGTTCCTTTACCGATAGCTTTGGTTAAAATCAACATTTGCCCCGGTTTCATCCCGCTTTTGCGCAGAATTTGGTTGGGAGCAACTAGTCCATTGCAAGACAAACCAAAGGCTAATTGGGCACCTTCGCTAGTATGACCACCAATTAAGTTACTCTGACTCTCTTGTAAAATTTTATTAGCCCCCGACATCAATTGATAGAGAGTCTCCTCAATCTTATCTTCTGTACTATAGGGAATAGTCGCGATCGCTAGAGCACTTTGAGGGGTTGCTCCCATAGCAAAAATATCACTTAAACAGTGATTAGTGGCAATTTGACCGAAAATGTAGGGGTCATCGATTAGGCTACGAAAATAATCGACAGTTTGTACCAGCAATTGACCCGGTGGCACTTGCAACACTGCCGCATCATCTGGGTTATCCAATCCGATAATAATATTGGGATTTTCCTTAACCGACAGCCGTTTGAGCACCTTTTCCAAGGTTTTACTACCAACTTTGGCACCACAACCGGCACAGTACATTTCGGGTAAAATTTCCCTTCCCCCATCTCCCCGTCTCCCCATCTCCCCATCTCCCCATCTCCCCATCTCCCCGTCTCCCCGTCTCCCCATCTCCCCATCTCCCCATCTCCCCATCTCCCCATCTCCCCATCTCCCCATCTCCCCATCTCCCCATCTCCCCATCTCCCCATCTCCTACCATTGA
>JAAHHL010001451.1 GCA_010672185.1 Caldora sp. SIO3E6
TCCTCGCGTCTCCGCGTCCCCACGTCTCCGCGTCTCCGTGTCTCCGCGTCCCCGCGTCTCCGCGTCTCCGTGTCCTCGCCTCCCCGCGTCTATTTTAAAATTAGATCCTTATCTTCCCTACCCTTCCTATTAAAACCTGTAGTAACTAAAACGGGGTGGTAGTAGCACTACCAAAAAACTGCCACTGTGCCGGTTAGCAGGCGCGTTACTATAGTTTTAAAGATAGCGCTATATTTGCAATTCCCAAATACCATGACACTACCGATTCAGGCAGTTCAAGCCGCTTACTATGGTCGTTCTAACTACCGGACACCACCCCCAGACTTACCATCGCTGCTGCTGAATGAAAGGATTGTTTATCTAGGTATGCCTTTGGTACCACAGGTGACAGAACTAATCATTGCTGAGCTACTTTACTTGCAGTACCAAGACCCAGATAAGCCTATTAGACTTTACATCAATTCTGTTGGTACCTATGGCTTTGAAACAGAAGCCTTTGCTATCTGTGACACCATGAATTATATCAAGCCACCCATCCACACCATCTGCATGGGTATGGCAATGGGTATGTCAGCAATGCTGCTATCGGCTGGGGAAAAAGGCTCTCGAGCTAGCTTACCTAATGCAACAATTGTACTACACCAGCCCCAAGGTGCAGCTCAAGGTCAAGCTACGGATATCCAAATTCGCGTTAAGGAAGTGCTGGCAAATAAAGCGACAATGCTTGATGTCCTCTCTCGCCATACAGGTCAATCTGTGGAAAAAATTACCAAAGATATGGACCGGATGTTGTATATGACTCCTGAGACGGCAAAAGAGTACGGCATAATCGACAAAATCCTAGAAGCTACGGAAGCAGATCTCCCAGTACCAGCTGGTGTTTCTTGATAAGCTGTGGCTGCATTTAAATGACAGGTTAGTAATGACGCGGAGACGCGGAGACGCACCGGACGCGGAGATGGGGAAATAGGGAGATGGAATGCTGAATGTTTGAGAAACCATTACCTACCACCTACCACCTACCACCTAACACCTAACACCTAACACCTAACACCTAACACCTAACTTTATTCGGAGCAAATTATGCCAATTGGTGTCCCAAAAGTTCCCTACCAGATGCCTGGTTCCCAGTACACTGAGTGGATTGACATCTACAATCGTCTCTATCGGGAACGGATTATTTTTCTAGGTAAAGATGTCGATGATGAAATCGCCAACCAAATCATCGCGGTTATGCTTTACCTAGACTCGGAAGACAATAATAAGGATATTTTTCTCTACATCAACTCTCCTGGGGGTTCAGTAACCGCAGGCTTGGCAATTTATGACACTATGCAGCACATCAAGTCAGATGTGGTAACCATTTGTGTTGGTTTGGCGGCATCGATGGGTTCTTTCCTGTTGGCTGCTGGTAAAAAAGGGAAACGCCTTGCTTTACCCCACTCTCGAATTATGCTGCACCAACCTTCCGGTGGTATCCGAGGTATGGCTCAAGCCACAGATATTCAAATTACGGCTCAGGAGATTTTGCGAGTTCGGCATCAACTCAACCAAATCTATTCTGACAGAACTGGCATTGCTGTGGAGAAAATTGCTAAAGATATAGACCGAGACTTTTTTATGTCAGCGGAGGAGGCGAAGGAATACGGACTGATTGACAAGGTTATTGAAGATAGCGCACCTTAGTACAAGAAAGTAGGAGGCAGGAGGCAGGAGGCAGGAGGCAGGAGGTTGATCGCAAAAATGTAGTGGACTGACACGATAAAAATGTAGGTTGGGTGGAACGTTCGCGTAGCGTCTCCGAAGGAGAAGTGAAACCCAACGCAGCACACAAGGCGTGTTGGGTTTCGCTATCGCTACACCCAACCTACTTATTCCACCATTTTAGCTGTGTCGCGCCAGTAGTGAAACCCAACACAATGTGTCCCGGCGTTGGGTTTTGCTACCGCTACACCCAACCTACATTAATTTTGGAGAAAATGACCAG
>JAAHHL010001452.1 GCA_010672185.1 Caldora sp. SIO3E6
TTGCTAAAGTCCCAGCGCCGACTTTCCAGAGGCCAAGTTAACTCGCAGAGGAAGCTGAGGAAGCTGAGGGAGCTGAGGGAGCTGGGGGAGCTGAGGAAGAGGAAAACAAATTTTCTGCTCCCTTGGGTCTTTCCATATATAGGGTTTGCTGTATAGAGCCTTAAGCTATATTAGAAGCTGATAGCTACAATGCTAATGACTTTTTCTGGCTTCTTTTTGGACTGAAGTCCTACTACTGCTTATTACTTATTACTTATTACTTATTACTTATTACTTATTACTTATTACTTATTACTTACTTATTCATGTCAGAAATAATTATCATCATTGGTGCAGTAATTGTCTCCTGGTTAGTTTTTACCTGGCTAGTTAAGGTAGTGAAAGCCAGCATTGCAACTGGGATTATCTTGACTATTATTGTGCTACTGTTGCAGCTAGTCTTTGATGTTAAGCTATCTGAGCTGTTGCAAGAAATGACTCAACTACCTCAAACCATTTGGCAGCTTGTTAACTAGGTGTTAGGTTTTAGACTAAATCAACTCTACCAAGGCTATATCGATGAAGGCTTTAACAGGCTAGATTAGCCATTTTCACTAGAATGCCGATAATTTTCTTAATATCACTCATATAATATAAATCTTTATCAATGTAAGCTACATTCTTCTCAAGCTTAACAAACTTCCATTCATCCCCTGTGGTTACTGCGCCATATACACAGGACAAATTCTGATTTTCTGCTTGATTAAACAATTGTACTGCATACATTTGAGCAATACATTGACCTAAGCCAGAAATAATATTTTCATTCTTGGCTTCCACTATGGCAATTACCGGGACATCTAAATATAACTGCTCTTCGGAGCCACTAATGATATAGTCACAAAACCCATTTAAGCCTTTTTCTTTATCTACATTAAAGTCAATACCGGAAAAGAGACTGATTTTGTCAGAGAATTTTTCCTTGACTTCCAGCAGTATATTAATAATGATTAGTTCTGACCTAGCTTTCTCGGTATTAATGGCTAAAGCTAAAGGTACATTTCTCTTTAAAGTTTGTGCTAGATAATCACTTATTGGCACTTCTTGTATTTCGGAAAAGAGAGAATCATGCTCGATAGTCTGTATATTGAAATCAAGCTTGACTTTCTTGAGGGTAAAGTCACTGTATGCCACTTAATTCTCCTTGTTTTTAGCTATACTTAGAGCTTGCGCCATTCTCGATAACCCACCAGGGGTTTAAACCCCTGGCTAATAGTGAAAGTCGTCTAAAGACGACTAGAAAAGATTTTAGTCCACAGTCCACTTAAGTGGACTTTCGCTATTAGCCGTGGAATTAATTCCACGGTGGTTTTGGAGCTTGTTGAGAATGGTACAATTTCCTTGAAAAGGGGGACTTTGAGATAAAGAGTGTACTTCATAAATAAGAGAAACCATTTTTTCAAATAAAATAGCGTCGGATAGCAATCTTCAGTCCAATCAATAATTGCTCAACAAATAGATTTTTAAAGTAACCGTATTGAGGGAAGCGCTTGGCTAAAAGACCATCGGCGGTAACGTAAAATCTTAATTCCTTGAGAGATGATGGTCTAACAATATAACGAATTTGCTCTGGTAGAGGCATCCAATGACCAACAGTTTTATTCTCCTCAAAAAACTTAGCTTGAATAAATAGTCCTAAGAGTCGGTCTAAACTCCAGCTAGGAATCCAGTGCAAGTGGCCCTTAATCTTCATCACTTCGGCTAATTCGGCTAAGGATTGCTTAACTAATTCTGTTTGCCAAACCTTATTATTAAAATTTTCAATATGTGCTCCGTGCATATCGCGTCTTTTAAAAGCTCCCGTTAGCAACCGAGGATCAAATTTGTTGTTGAGAGGAGCAATAGGCAGGGTTTGCAGTATTATCGGTTTATTCTCCTGGGTTCTAGGAGCTATCTCTAATTGCTTGAAATCGGGGATTGGTTCCCAAGGTGAGCGAATTCGCTCA
>JAAHHL010001453.1 GCA_010672185.1 Caldora sp. SIO3E6
TTCTTGTCGGAAGCAGGGAGGTGGTAATTATCAGTTTTACGGCTCAATGGCGGATAGTTTGAATAGTCCTTCATTGCTTCGCTAGTGTTTTGAAGGCAGGAGGCAGGAGGCAGGAGGCTGAAGGCAGGAGGCAGGAGGCAGGAGGCAGGAGGCAGAAGGCAGAAGGCAGGAGGCAGGAGGGAAGAAAGCTTGTACAGTAAGCTTTTAATAGCTGATAGCTAATTACTTATTCAACAAGCCCTATCTAGGTGTATCTACCCTACACTAGCAATGACTTGAGCAATATCCTGAGGCGAAGCACCAGTTTGATTTCTACAAGAGTTGCTTCTTCTGGGCTCAACTCTAGAAAATCTGAAACTGTACCTACTTTCCAGCCCTTATCTTCCAGTTTGTTACGGGTTTGCTCCTCCATTCAATTACTCCTGCTTGTCTCTGTCGTACTTATCTGAAATCCAATTACTATTTCTAAAGCTGTGTTCTGATTTTAGTGCGATCGCAAATCTTGTTTCCTGTATCAACCTTGAAGTTCCTATAATTGTCTCCCTAAACCCATCCCTAGGGCAAGTGAGCATTTTGCCCTGCCACTATCTGGGTATTATCCAATCTCTCACCACAGACATCAACAAGCGCTCGCCTTTAGCATAAGACAGGAGGCAGGAAAGCTTGTACAGTAAGCTGTTTAACCTTTTTTCACGCTTTGGGTTATTTCCGCTGCGCTGTGCTAGTACAGCAAATTATCCATTATCCATTGTTCATTATCCATTATTGAATACCTGGCAATTGCTCCTCTAAAATATTACTTACTGTATTTTTATGTTTTGCCGGAATCATTATCTTCCGCTTCTCTAAAATATTACCTACCTTATTTTTATATTTTGCAGGAATTACCATTCTAATAAATCTTAAAAAAGGCTGGAAACTTGGTTTATAACGAATTATCAAGGTGTTTGGCTTAGATTGCTCCCAAATATATGAATTGATTCTGTGCCATTGGATGAGGGAATACTGGAAACAGATACCGTTTTCTCTAAACTCAAGTTTGCTGAAGCTCAGGACAAGAGACCAAGTAAAAAGAAAAAAATAATACCAAAAAAATAGAAATGAAATCCCAAAACCAAGGTACCACAACGCAAATTTTAGGAAGAGATAAACCAAGACAACAAGATATAGCACATTTACCGATAAGCTTATTTTGTTGTGTAAAGTTCTTCCTAGATCTGCTAGCAAAGTCCCAGCCTCTCGTTTTCGCAAAAACCAAGTCAGCGACCAGAGAATACGCCTGATGGTATCTAGGAGGCCAAAACTTAGCACGCTATAAAAAGTGAAACCCAGTACTATTGCCAGAATAGATTCTACTAGACTAGGTTTGTTAACTGGTGAAAATCGGCAAATTGACTCAGGCTGAATTGGGCAAGTGCGATCGCGCAGTGGGTTGAACCTAAGCTCAAGCGATTCCAGCTTAGTGAGTATAGATAGGGGTTCTACATCCTTGATTCCATTGCCTTTGAGGTTAAGCGATTCCAGATTAGTGAGTGTCAATAAAGGTTCTACATCCTTGATTCCATTAAATGCCAGGTTAAGCCATTTCAGATTGGTAAGTGAGGATAAAGGTTCTATATCCTTGATTAAATTGTATTTGAGGTTAAGCCCTTCCAGATTGGTGAGTGTCGATAAAGGTTTTAGATCTAAAGGTATGAGCTTTCTGGCTCGATTGTAACTGAGTCCAAGTGATGTCAGGTTGGTGAGTGTGGATAAAGGTTTTAGATCTCGGATTCGATTGTGGCTAAGATCAAGCTCTTCCAGATTGGTAAGTGCGGATAGGGGCTTTATATCCTTCATTTTGGTATAGCTGAGGTTAAGCTTTTTCAGATTGGTGAGTGCGGAGAGGGGTTCTAGATCCTTTATTCGATGGTATTTAAGGCTAAGCTCTTCTAGATTGGTGAGTGCGGAGAGGGGTTCTAGATCCTTTATTCGACTGAC
>JAAHHL010001454.1 GCA_010672185.1 Caldora sp. SIO3E6
GCTCAAAAACCTGGCATCGACCCGGAAAATCCCTGGGTAACTTTGGGGGATACAGCGGATAAATGCTGCATTCCTTCTTACTTATTACTTGTTACTTGTTACTTGTTACTTATTCAGCAGACCCTAAATAGTCTTTAGCAAACTGGTCATGGATAAATCGGGTCATGGGGTGGATAATGACTGATGGGATATTATTTTTGCTGACAAAGCATTAATCATTAAATCATTTTTAGAGAATCGGGTGCTTAAGGAATCAAAGCCATAGCTACCGAGTAACTTGTTGGGGGACTTTGTGAGGATTAAATCGGCTGTAATAGGTTTAATAGCAGGAATGCTCACTATCTTGGGTACTACCGAAGTTCTAAGCCAGTACTCTTCCGGTCGTGTGCAGTTTATTTGTCGTAAGGGGTATGATCCTCAGAATGGTCAGTATGTGCCTACTACTTTTGCTTGGACTGGAGGCAAGAAGACGGCAATAATTCGCTGGCGTTCTGACTCTATCCTTAGTGCAGGAGATCAGACAGAAACTCGGTGTAATGCGGTAGCTTATCGACTCCAGACATATTACGAGAGCGATCGCTTGCGCCTTCTTTCTCACGGCATTATGAACCGCCAAAAAGTTATTTGTGTTACAGATAACCTTGGCAGTTCTTGCTCTGGTCTACTCTTCACCCTCAGACCCCAGGACAATCCAGACTTGGTTCTCGAACAGCTACGTGACATCCTCAAGGGTACTAGAAGGAGTATCATCAATCAAAATTCTGGTTCTCCTCAACTTTATATCGAAATCAATATGGATGAGTTACTGAAGATATTACTTCCTGGGGATAATTCAGGGAATTAGGGGGTGATGGGATGAATCGTCAGTTGCTGGCTTTGGTTTCCTGTATAGGAGGTTTATTGCTGTTGCCAGTTTCAGTATTTGATTTGAGTCTGCCTACCTCCAAGGTTTTTGCTCAACAGCAACATCAGGTATCTGATGAGCAACTCCATCAAATCGCTAAGTCCATCACCGTTAGAGTTTTTTCTGGGAACGATGATGTCGGTTCGGGAACCCTGGTGGGTAAACAGCAACGAGTTTACCAGGTGTTAACCAATGCTCATGTAGTGACATCTGATGAACCCTATCGTATCCAGACACCTGATGGTCAAATCTACCAAGCTAATTTGGTGGAGAATGTTAATTTTGGCAAGACTGATTTAGCCATGTTGGAGTTCCAGGCTAATGGGAATTATACCATCGCTTCTCTGGGACGGGCATCAGCTTTAGCACTAAATGAGCTAGTCTTGGCTGCTGGATTTCCCTACAACTCCGAGAAATTAGTGGTTAATCAGGGACAATTTACCCAGTGGAAAGATCAATCCCTAGTTGGCGGTTATCAGATGGGATATAACAATAATATTCAACAAGGGATGAGCGGTGGACCAGTGCTAAATCCCCAAGGGGAAGTTGTTGCCATCAATAGCTTGGGGGCTTATCCTATTTTGAATGATGCCTACAAGTATGAGAATGGTGAACAACCAGACCCTTTCGCTTTAGAAGAGTTAAGACAATCTAATTGGGGGATAACCATTGAAACCTTTATCGCCTTAGTGCCTGGATTTGATTACTCCTGTGTTAATTTATCCCAGCCTGCGATAGGTGACTCTTTATCAACTCAGTCCCTACCGCCAGTTATTGCCAAGAATTACCAGAAAATCCGCGAAGTTACAGTTTTGCTTGATGCACCAGGAGAGCAAGATGGTTCTGGAGTGATTATTGGCAGAGAAGGTAATGCTTACATGGTTCTCACCGCAGAACATGTGGTTTCCCAAAAGGCTCAAGATGGCAAATATGATGTGGTTACCTCGAAGGGTGAGGGATGTCCAGTGAATTATCGCAAGGTGAAAAAACTCCCAGGGTCAGATCTAGCGATATTAGAGTTTACCAGTAACCTTCCTTACCAAGTAGCAACCTTGGCTAACTATCCAAGAGGAAAA
>JAAHHL010001455.1 GCA_010672185.1 Caldora sp. SIO3E6
GCAATTAAAACAGCTGAAATGTCCTCAAGTTCAAGGTTATTTATTTTCTAGTGCTTTGGAGGTTGAGGCAGTAACAGCATTGCTCGCATCTTCAGTATGTAGTTCCTCTTCTCCATCTCCGCGTCCCCGCGTCCCCGCGTCCCCGCGTCTCCGTGTCTCCCTTAACTTGTCACCAATGGGTGTTAGGTGTCAGATTCAATCTCACCATAAAAAAGCCATCCATCTGATGCTGGTGGGGCCAAACTTTAATCCAGCCTTGAGGTGAACAGAAAGCAGCGGCGGAAGAATTCGGTGGCGGTGATTCAATCTGCCAGTGGGGGTGATTCTCCAGAAAAGACTCAATTACCCCTTCGTTTTCCTGGGGATTTAGGGTACAGGTAGCATAAATGAGGACACCATTAGGCTTAACCCAAGTAGCTGCTTGTTCCAAGAGTTCTCTTTGTAATTGTGCCAGTTCCTTTACTGTATCTGGTGTAGAGCGCCAACGGATATCAGGACGGCGGTGGAGAGTACCATTACCAGAACAGGGGACATCTAATAACACCGCATCAGCAGTAGTCGTGAATTGAGAGAAGCTACGACTATCACCAGGGCAGATCTCAATTGAGAGTAATTGCAGCCTTTGGACATTTTCTTGCAGTTTTTTCAGGCGAGAAGCAGCGCGATCGCACGCCCAAATTTTACCTTGATCTGCCATCAATTCTGCCAGATGAGTAGTCTTTCCTCCTGGTGCAGCACAAGCATCAATTACGACATCACCAGCTTGAGGATTGACAAGATGACTCACTAACTGAGCACTACTATCCTGAATAGTCCACCAACCCTCTTTAAATCCAGGTAACTTTTGAATTGTACCAATACTACCCCTAACCCTTAAGGCTTGGGGTAGTTGAGGCAGGCGATAAACTTCAATACCAAAGGAGCGCATTGCTGTCTCTACTTCCTCTATAGATACCCGTAGGGGATTTACTCTTAGATCAATAGTCGGAACTTGGTTAAACCATTGACATAGCTCTTCTGTTGCTGCTTCCCCCAACTGTTCTAACCACATTTCGATCATCCAGTCGGGAAAGCTGTACAAAATACCCAATCGCTGTACGGGTTCTGTTGGCAACTGAAGAGGATCAGTAGTTTTTGCTGCTAGACGTGTATATTGCCGCAGCAAACCATTAACAACGCCAGTGAGTCCCTTAAACTTATTTGCTTTAGCTAGTTCAACGGTAGTATTAACAGCAGCAGAAGCAGGAATTCTTTCGCTGATGCGCAGTTGGTATAAACCAAGATGGAGGATGATACGAAAGTCTGGAGGTTGCTGATGGGCTTTCTTTTTACCCAATTGGTCAATTAAGGCATCAAGAGTACGCCTTTGTCTGACAACTCCATATACTAACTCTGTTACTAAACGCCGGTCAACACTATTCAATTCAGCATTTGTCAGCACCTGGTTGAGAGCAACATCAGTAAAGGCACCCCGTCGATAGATTTCCCGGAGTGCGATAAAGGCTAACTGGCGAGGAATTGTCATTTGTTGTTTGTTGTTTGTTATTTGTTATTTGTTGTTTGTCGTTTGTTGTTTGTCGTTTGTTGTTTGGGGGTTTTGCCTCACTCCTTGCCCTCCTTGTCTCCCCCATCTCCGGGTGAACGAAATTTTGGGTGGGATTGCTTGAGCGTTGCATCCAAAAATTATCAGTTCTCTCTTCTTCCCCAGCTCCTCCGCTCCTCCGCTCCTCCGCTCCTCCGCTCCTCCGCTCCCCACCCTTTTTTTCGCTCACCCCCCATCTCCCTCAGCTCCCTCAGCTCCCTCAGCTCCCAAACTTCCCCCCAAACACCGACCCCTCTTTCACCGGTATGTAATGTATCAAATGTTACCAATTGTCCCGTGGATATTACGAAAATCTTGGTTGTGCCAACTAGAGTGCGGAATGTCGGCTAGAGTAAGCTAAGCTGATAGGAGGGTGGCATTATCTGCCAAA
>JAAHHL010001456.1 GCA_010672185.1 Caldora sp. SIO3E6
TAGCGAAGCATTTGGGCGATAATTTAAGCACACAAATCCAAGTATATCAATCCAAATGCTATGCTGCTACGCACCATGCTACGCAAACGCCCAACCCCTTGAAACTTGGGTATTTAGGAGCGAAGCATTTGGGCGATAACTTAAGCACACAAATCCAAGTGCTTTGCTGCTACGCAAACGCCCAACCTCTATAGCTCATCAAAAATAAAAAAGTAGGGGTCAGCTGGCAATCAGCTTACTGCCCCCACCTGCCGATCCTTATAGATGAGGAGAACACTGAAATTAAATATAACCTTATTGCAAATAAATTTCAACAGTATTTAGATAATTATTCTCAATAAGCCAAGCAAGAACCTCAAAGGCATTATTATGGTTGCTGAACCTCACTGTGTCATTCCTTCTAACTGAACATTCCATGACTCTTCAACTTCGCGTTTATGTCCCACCCCATCCCCTGATTAAGCACTGGCTAGGAGTTGCTCGTGATGTAGCCACACCTCCGCCACTGTTTAAAACCGCCATCAAGGAATTAGGGCGCTGGCTCACCTACGAAGCGGTTCGCGACTGGTTACCCACAGAGGAAATGGAGATCCAGACTCCCCTGGCTCCCTGCACCGTAACTATGGTGAATCCAGAGAAGCCAATAGTCGTAGTACCAATTCTGCGAGCAGGATTGGGGTTGTTAGAAGGAGCACAAACCTTGTTACCTTTAGCCTCGATTTACCACCTAGGTATAGTAAGGAACGAGGAAACCCTGGAAGCCAGCTGTTACCTAAATAAATTACCCCAGCACATCGCTCCCCAGGCACAAATCTTAATCACCGATCCCATGCTAGCCACTGGTAACTCTATGATGGTAGCAATGGAAGAACTAACCAAGCGGGGTGCAGATCCGGCGATGATACGCATTATCAGTGTTGTTGCGGCTCCACCAGCATTGCAAAAGTTGGGTACAACTTATCCTGGTATGAGCATTTACACTGCAATGATTGACGAAGAGCTTAACTCTCAGGGCTATATTGTCCCAGGTTTAGGAGATGCAGGCGATCGCATTTTTGGTACTTCCGGTTAGGGAAAGGGGTAAGAGGGACCAGGGAGACAAGGGAGACAAGGGGGACAAGGGAGATGAGGGAGAGTTGATTTAAACCTTTTTCTTCCTTATTCTCACGGTATATTAGTGAAATCAAATCAAAAAGATAGATTTCCTCTCCTGTTGCCTGTTGCCAAATGATACCAAATCCGCTTTCCAAGCACCCGGTTTCGCTTAAACCTTCTTTTCCTTCTGCCCTCTGCCTTCTGCCCTCTGCCTTATCCTCAAGATAACGGGCCTATCTATACCTGATTTGGTATGAGCTGTTGCCTGTCGTAGTAGGCAACAAGGTCAGTCAACCGTTAATCTTGAAAACAGTTACGTCTTAATGAGCAAAGGTCAAAGAGAAACATGAGTCAACGGGATGGTTTTACCGGCGGATTTCTAGCTGGAGCAGCATTTGGCGCATTGGTTGGTGGCATAGTGGGAATACTGGTTACTGCCCAAAAAGATAGCGAAGATGAGGCTCAAGAGCAGTCTTTGCTCAATTCTAGCTTGTCTAAAGTTAGAGCAATTAAGAGTAGAAGAAATCAGTTAGATACGGAAGAGAGCATTGAAGCTGCTCGTCGTAGCTTAGAGGATAAAATTGCTCAACTCAATACAGCAATTGATGATGTTCGTCAACAACTAGGTACAGTAAATGGCAGTGCTACGGAAATAAATAGGGAACTTTAGAACGGGTGAGTGGAGACGGGGAGACGCGGTGACGCGGGGACGCGGGGTGAGCGAAAAAAAGGGTGGGGAGCGGAGGAGCGGAGGAGCGGAGGAGCGGAGGAGCGGAGGAAGAAGAGAGAACTGATAATTTTTGGATACTTAGCTAGGAAGTCCCACCCAAAATTTCGTTCACCCCTCTAAAACCTACTTCCTTGCAAGGTTCAG
>JAAHHL010001457.1 GCA_010672185.1 Caldora sp. SIO3E6
TTTGGCTCACTAATTTGGATAAACTTAAACAGATAGAAGAATTTGTCGAAGATCCCCAGTTTCGTACTCGCTGGCAGGAAATTAAGCAAGAAAACAAACGTGATCTAGCTGCCTACATCTGGAAGCACAATAGCTTGGAAATAGACCCCAATTCAATTTTCGATGTCCAAGTCAAGCGGATGCACGAGTATAAGCGTCAGCTGTTGAGTGTGCTCCACGTCATTGCCCTTTACAATCAGATTAAACAAAATCCCAACCTAGATATCGTACCCCGAACTTTCATCTTTGCTGGTAAAGCAGCTCCGGGTTACTTTATGGCTAAATTGGTGATTAAGTTAATCAACTCTGTAGCAGAAGTAGTCAATAAAGACCCTGATGTTCGGGGTCGTTTGAAGGTGGTATTTTTAGCCAACTTTAGTGTATCTCTAGGACAGCGGATTTACCCGGCAGCAGATCTCTCAGAGCAAATTTCCACAGCTGGTAAAGAAGCCTCCGGTACAGGCAATATGAAATTTGCCATGAATGGTGCTATGACTATCGGCACTCTTGATGGTGCCAATATTGAGATCCGAGAAGAAGCAGGAGCAGAAAACTTTTTCCTCTTTGGTTTAACTGCTTCAGAAGTACAGGAAATGAAAGCCAATGGGTACAATCCCATGGACTACTACAACGGTAATGGAGAACTCAAAACCGTTATCGACAACATTGCTCATGGCTACTTTTCCCATGGCGATACCGAACTATTTAAGCCAATTGTAGATTCCCTACTCTACCAAGACCAGTACATGCTCCTTGCGGATTACCAAGCTTACATTGATTGTCAGCAAAAGGTCAGCCAAGCTTACCAAGATCAAGAGTATTGGACTCGCATGTCAATTATCAACGCCGCTAACATGGGTAAGTTCTCTTCGGATCGCACGATTCAGGAGTACTGTGAACAAATCTGGAAAGTCAAGCCAGTCAAGATTGAATTGGAAGATTATGTTCAAGGCGGAGCCTTCTTGAATGCAGGGGGGTAAGTGGTCATCTGTCATTGGTAAGGTCTTGACAGTTTTTTACGTTTCTTAACATATAGCAATTTCATGGTCGGAAGATCCTCTTTATAAGGGAGATCTTCCATTTTTTTAGCGCTCTGAAGAAACACTGTTGACTGTTGACTGTTGACTGTTGACTGCTGACTGTTGACTGTTGACTGTTGCCAGATGAGCTGCTATCTAATACCAAATCCGGTTCTCAGAGTACGTGAAAAATAATTCAAAGTCCCCCAGAATTGGGGGATTTAGGGGGCTAAGTAACACGTTTGCTCTCAAACGGATTTGGTATTATACCAAATCAGGTATCGATATACCCGCTATGCCCACATTGTAGAGACGTTTCATGAAACGTCCCTACAGGGATTTCACGGTTTGCTCAAAACGGCTTTATTGTAACCGGATTTAGTATTACTTTGTAAGAAAGTATCTCTTAAATAGATTTGTCAAAAGGGGGAGCATCCCATTTTGGCGAGTTGGCTCCTTAAAACTAAAACCTATAATGCTAAAAGAGTTCCCCAATGGTGGAAAAATAATTAGGGCTTGCTGAATAAGTGTCGAAGCTATACCAGAAAATGCTTTCAGGTATTTTTTTGCCAAAAAAGTGCAAGAAAATTGAATATTTTTGCTTAAAAACCTTGCACTTCCACTTGTAAATCATCATGAACTCTTCACTTATTACTTATTACTTATTACTTATTACTTCAAAACCAGAATCAATCGACTTATTCAGCAAACCCTAATTATGGAGCTTCCTTGTAACGATCCGACTCAGTAACTCTGAACTGAAAATACTGACGATCAAGGTAACTTCTCAAAAAGCCAGGGGTCGCTCGCCGCGAAAACTTAGGCCGAAGAGAGAGAGATTGTCTCGGCGAGAGTCCCCTGGCTTTCCATTGCTTTTTGAACAATGAGTTCCCCCAAGGTGGGAAT
>JAAHHL010001458.1 GCA_010672185.1 Caldora sp. SIO3E6
GGTTTGGAGTCGTGGGAACCTCTAGATTATATGATGGTCATGACACCCGTGATAGCTATGTAACTTGGATTGAACCAGTCAATCCAGTAATCGTGGTGGAGTTATTATCTCAGAGTACAAAAAAGCAAGACCTTGGGGAAATAGAAACAGAAGGCAAGGAAATAGAAGCAGGTCCTGACAAACCTCCTAGCAAATGGGAAGTATATGAGAGTATTCTGAAGATTCCCTATTATGTAGTATTTAATCGTCGTAATAACGAAATCCGCATTTTTCACCTAGTAAATGGACTCTATCAAGAAGTAGAACTAACTCAAGGACATTTATATCTGCCAGAGTTGGGCATCAGCTTAGGTTTGTGGCAGGGTTCATTTCGTACAATCAACCGACGGTGGTTGCGGTGGTTTACCGAAGATGGGGAGTTAATCCTTTCCCCGGAGGAACAAGCACTTCAAGAAGCTGTTGAAGCTAAACAAGAAGGTCGCCAAGAAGGAGAGCGATCGCTAGTCTTACGCCTGTTGAATCGCCGTGTAGGTAGTCTACCACAACCACTACAAGATCAGATCGAGCAGTTGCCCCTTGAGGCATTGGAAGAATTAGGGGAAGCATTGTTGGATTTTGCTGCTATGGATGATCTAGTCCAATGGTTGCAAGGTAGAAAGGAATTATAACTGTTTATCCGAACTTGATATAACTTTTTCTCCCAAGATCCTATTCTTCTTCTGATTCATCTCTGACTTGGAAGTACCAATAAAGGTTAGCAACTGCTAAGTTTGAGGCTCTTTCCAAGTTATCTGGCACTAAAGATTTGTAACCAGCGATCGCAGCTTGCTGAGTGATATATACTTCTTGCTCTCGACGTAACTCAGGCTTAATCATAAACTGTAGTTGATTTAGTAAAGATGCAAAATGAGATTTTTGCTCTAAGTTCTTATAGAGTGATTGTTCGGGAGGTTCTGCCAAGACGTTTGAATCTAGACTGACTTCTAGGGGAGTTATGGCGTCTGAGTCACTCAAGTCAGCACTTTGGAGTAGTTTGAGTTCGGATGAAGGAAGCGAGCGCATCCAATCTACCTGATTTTGCCAAGCCTCCAATACCATTAAATCATGGTCATGAATTCGGGTGAGTTCAGGGAAGAGAAAATCTAACTCGTCTTCAGTTTCACAGCAATCGATTACACTCAGGGCATCTTGACCAATTTTATGCTGGAGATGAGAGAGGCGATCGCTCACGGCAGTTAACTCGTTTTGCTGTTGATAGGATAATGCGATTGTCTGCTCAATTGCCCAAGCACATTCGTATCTTCTCAGTTTTCCAGCTGCACAGGTTTCTGATAATAGGTGAGGATTGTTGTAGTCGCCTAATGCTTCGGATAATGTCTGCCGTGCATTAGCTAAGTCAGCGTTTCTGATACTTGTATCTTGGCAGGACATAGCAATTTTCATCAGTTTGGTTGCTTCTAGGAACCTTCCATAAGCCTGGATTAAGACTAAACGATGCTGCTCAAATTTGATATCCTGGGCAACTTTATCAATGTGTTGGATAATTTCTGTCCCTTGGTCTTTTAGGGCTTTTTTGAGGTCGATAAAGCCATCTCGAACATCAAGCTTTAGCTGTTGTACATCTTCCCTTAATTTCAAAGTCTGCCACAGGTTTACAGCTGAAAGTGCTACTCCCGCTACAGTTCCCACTCCAATTACAGCAGTAGTTGCTTGCAGAACTCCCAAACTAGCTTGAACAGCTTGAAATCCTTGGTTCATTTGATGCATTTGTCCTGCACTCATTGCCATTTGTGGAATAGCTACCAGGGGATTCAGTGCAGCACCATTATTCATCAGACCAACCGCATGACTAACAAACTGACCTGTTGCCGCATCTCTAGCCATACTTATAGGCACTCCTGAAGAAGTAAATACTTGTAGGTATTTACCCGCATCAATACCTGCCTGAATTGCAGGGGGAA
>JAAHHL010001459.1 GCA_010672185.1 Caldora sp. SIO3E6
TCCCAAACGAGCCTCAAACAATTATGCTAGATGCAGCCAACCTCAAATCCCTGGATATCGAGGGCATAGGTGATATTGGCAGAGTTAACTCTTTGCCAGCGGAGTTAGTTGGCTTAACTACAGGCAACAACTCCATCATCTCCAATGCTTTTATGTTTACTTCCTTGGAAAATGCCAAGGCTTATTTAGCTTCCGGTAAGACTTCTCAGATCTCTTGTCAATTACCATCGGCAGGAGAGGAATTAATTTGTACCAACAGTTATGTAAGTAGTTCTGAAACAGAAACTAAGACTGAAGCACTTAATCCACCGGAGAAGTTAGTTGCTTCAGATTTAATTAATTATATTCTGATTCGAGCTAAACCTGGAGAGGATCTACAGATACTCAAGGAGAAACTAGAAGCCGCTTTACCCGATACCCATGCCTACACTCATGCTGAGTTTATCCAGAAGAACCAAATTTTTTGGCAGCAACGAACAGGAATTGGGTTTATTTTGAGCTTGGGTGCTGCCGTAGGGGTGATGGTTGGTACAGTTATTGTTGGTCAAATTCTTTACTCCTCTGTGTCTGACCATCTTAAGGAATTTGGTACACTCAAAGCGATCGGTGCTTCAAATGGGGTAATTTATGGTGTGATTATTGAACAGGCTCTGTGGATGTCGGTTCTTGGCTATCTCCCTAGTATGTTAATCTGCTATGGTGTAGCATCCTGGGCTTTTACTACTCAGGGTATCTTGATTTTAATTACACCAGTCTCCGCGATCGCTATTTTAGGGCTAACAGTCTTTATGTGTGTTGGTTCAGCTATTTTTGCGATTCAGAAGGTTACCCGCCTCGATCCCGCAGTAGTATTTAAAGCTTGATGCTTGGTTTATGGGAGATGAGGTAGAGGAATAGTGGCACGAGATCAAACCAAAAGTCTCTTTTTTATCGCACTGTTGCCCCCTGAGGCATTTCAGCACCGTGCTAATGAGATTAAACAGTACTTCGCTCAAACCTACAACAGTCAAGGGGCTCTGAAATCACCACCCCATATCACCCTGCAACCTACCTTTGACTGGAGCCAGGATACCTTAACTATTTTAGAGCAATCCCTGAGAAGCTTTGGAGAGATCCATACACCAATCCCCATAACCTTGAGAGGATTTGGTACTTTTGCACCTAAAGTAATTTATATTAATGTGCTTAAGAGTCCGGAATTACTGAGCCTGCAAGCAGAGTTGATGGCACACCTTAAGGTATCCTTGGGAATTATTCACCAAAATTCTCAAAACCGCCCTTTTAATCCCCATCTAACTGTTGCCTTTCGAGACTTGACTAAACATAACTTCCGACTCGCTTGGCCAGAATTTGAACATCGACAGCTAGAATATGAGTTTACTGCCTCCGAGCTAACGCTACTTATTCACGATGGTAGACAGTGGAATGTTTATGAGTCGTTTCCTCTCACCGCCAGTATCAGGATTAGGAGGATGTGATGATTTTCAGGATATTCAAGATAAGATTTAAGTTGAGTGTGTAGGTTGGGTTGAGGAAATTATATACTATTCTTCTCAACCCCAGTATCAGGATTAGGGGGATGTGAGGATTTTTAGGATATTCAAGATAGGATTTAAGCTGAGCTTGTAGGTTGGGTTGAGGAAATTATATACTATTCTTCTCAACCCCAGTATCAGGATTAGGGGGATGTGAGGATTTTTAGGATATTAAAGATAGGATTTAAGCTGAGCTTGTAGGTTGGGTTGAGGCACTGCAGTAGAAATTATATACTATTCTTCTCAACCCCAGTATCAGGATTAGGAGGATGTGAGGATTTTCAGGATATTCAAGATAGGATTTAAGCTGAGCTTGTAGGTTGGGTTGAGGCACTGCAGTAGAAATTATATACTATTCTTCTCACCGCCAGTATCAGGATTAGGAGGATGTGAGGATTTTCAGGATATTCAAGATAAAATTTAAG
>JAAHHL010000146.1 GCA_010672185.1 Caldora sp. SIO3E6
TGACGTAAAAGATACTTACTGTGCCGCAGTTGTCCAAACGAAAAAGACGATAGCTTACCCTCATGTGGGCAAAATAGCCGCAATGACTGCTCACCCAGTCTACCAAAACCTGAAACTAGAGTCTTATATTGGCACTCCTATATTTGTGCAGGGTAAAGTTTACGGAACCCTCAATTTTTCCTCAACCCAAGTAAAAAGCAGCAATTTTGAGCCCCATGAACGGGAAATTATTGAGTTAATGGCTCAAAGTATCGGTAGGTTTATTGCTGCTCATCAAACGGAAATGGAGCGCCAGCGAGTTGAGGATGAATTAAGACGTCAGCATCGGCGGGCGCAATTGTTTGCGGAAGTCACACTTAAAATTCGTCAGTCTCTACAGTTAGAGGAAATTCTCCACACCACTGTAACAGAAGTGCAAAAATTTCTCCAGGCAGACCGGGTAATCGTTTTCCGATTAGGATTTGATGGTTCAGGAACAGTACTGAAAGAGGCAGTAGTTCCCCCTTTCCCAGTTATCCAAGGACAAGATATTGTTGACCCTTGCTTTCAGCAAGAGTATCTAGAACAGTATTTTCAGGGAAGGGTTGGTGCAATTGCTGACATAGAAAAGGCTAATGTAGAGCCTTGCTATGTTGAGATGTTGCAACAGTTTGGCGTCAGAGCTAACCTAGTAGTACCCATTCTCCAGAAACAAGAACTCTGGGGTTTGTTAATTGCCCATCAATGCTCTGGTCCTCGACAGTGGACTGACTTTGAAACGGAATTATTGCGACAAATAGCAGATCAAATTGGTATAGCTTTGGCTCAAGCCCAACTTCTAGAAAGAGAAACCCGTCAACGTCAGGAACTCGCTCGCTCTAATGTCGAGTTACAACAGTTTGCCTATATTGCTTCCCACGACTTACAAGAGCCTCTACGTAAAATTCAGGCGTTTGGCGATCGCCTCAAAGTCAAGTGTAGTGAAGCACTCACAGACCAAGGGCGGGACTATATAGAACGGATGCAGAATGCCGCAGGAAGGATGCAAGTCCTGATTAATGACTTACTTAGTCTGTCTCGAGTAACTACCAAAACTCAGCCATTCATCCAAGTAAATCTCTCGGCGGTAGTTCACAATGTTTTATCTGACTTGGAAATCAGCATCCAAGAAACAGGAGCTCAGATAGAAATAGAAGATTTGCCTATTGTAGAGGCAGATCCAGTGCAAATGCGTCAGTTACTACAGAACCTTATCGGCAATGCGTTAAAATTTCACAAAGCAGAGGAACAACCAGTTGTCAAGATTTATAGTCAACTGCTGATGTCGCTGGAATCTCCAGTCCTTTCTTCTGATAATCAAAAACAAGTGCCAAAAAATGCTACAAATAATGGGGATTTTTGTCAAATCTTGGTTCAAGACAATGGCATTGGTTTTGAGGAAAAGTATCTTGACCGCATCTTCAATGCCTTTCAACGCTTACATGGTCGCAGTGAATACCCAGGAACGGGAATTGGTTTGGCCATTTGCCGTAAGATCGTGGAACGCCACGGTGGGAGTATCACAGCGAACAGTGAATCAGGTCAGGGGGCTACTTTTATGATCACACTACCGCTCAAACAAGATCAAGGAGACAGTACAGAGTGAAAGGACGCCGACACCCTGTCACGATTTTAATGGCCGATGACGATCCCGATGACTGTATGTTGGCAAAGGAAGCCTTGGTTGAGAGTCGCTTAGCCAACGACCTACGCTTCGTCAGCGATGGCGAAGAATTGTTGGATTATCTCCATCATCGTGGTAAATATACCCAGCTGGGTAGTTCTCCTCGTCCTGGCTTAATCCTACTGGATCTAAATATGCCCAAGAAAGACGGTCGTGAGGCTCTCAAAGAAATCAAAGCTGACCCTAATCTGCGATATATCCCCATTGTCGTGCTAACTACCTCCAAGGCAGAAGAAGACATCCATCGCAGCTACGATCTAGGAGCCAATTCCTTTATCGTCAAGCCGGTGACTTTTAGCTCCTTGGTCGAGGTCATGAAAACTTTGAGAAAATATTGGTTTGAGATTGTTGAACTACCGCTCTTGTAGAGTGGAGACACTTATGGACAACCCCCCGGTGAAAGTCCTACTAGTAGATGATGATGAGGATGACTATACCCTAACCCGCGATTTACTCGCTGAAAGCCCAACCAATTTTGAGCTGGAATGGGTGGCAACCTATGAGGCTGCCTTGGATCGGATTGAGCAAAGAGATTATGATGTCTATCTGTTCGACTATCGCCTCGGTGAGCGTAACGGATTAGAACTATTGCGGGAGGTTGTTGCTGGGGGCTGTCAAGGGCCGATCATTCTACTGACTGGGCAAGGGGCTCAGGAAGTAGACATGGAAGCAATAAAAGCTGGAGCAGCGGATTATCTCGACAAAAGTCAAATTAGTTCTCCTTGGTTAGAGCGTTCCATCCGCTATGCCATTGAGCGTCAACAGGCTCAACAAAAAATTCGTGAACAAGCCGCGTTGCTGGATGTCGCCACTGATGGGATTTTAGTGATCAATCTGCAAAACCAAATCTTATTTTGGAATAAAGGTGCTCAGCAGATATATGGTTGGCACTCAGAAGAAGTAGTTGACAAAAATGCTCATCAGCTGCTAGGCAAAGAGGAAACCCTGCCTCGACTGCTAGAAATTCAGCAGATTGTTGCCCTAGAAGGTAATTGGTATGGAGAGTTGCAGCAAGTAACCAAACAGGGCAAAGAAATTACGGTTCAAAGCCGGTGGACGTTAGTGCAAAATTATCGGCAGCAACCCCAATCAATCTTAATAGTTAATAGCGATATCACTGAAAAGAAACAACTCGAAGCTCAGTTTCTCCGTGCTCAGCGCATGGAGAGCATCGGTACTCTAGCAGGGGGTATTGCCCATGACCTCAATAATGTGCTAGCTCCTATTCTCATGTCTGTTCAGTTGTTAGCCCTCAGTATTCCAGATGATGACCGCTCTCAGCAATGGCTGGAGATTCTGGAAAACAATACCAAACGGGGAGCAGATTTAGTCAAGCAAGTGGTGTCCTTTGCCCGAGGGATTAAAGGCGATCGCACGATCGTACAAGTGAGACATCTGGTTGGGGAAATCAAGCAGATTGCCCAAGAAACTTTTCCCAAATCGATCAAAATTAAAACCGATATACCCCCTGACTTGTGGACTGTTGCTGGAGATGCTACCCAACTGCATCAAGTATTTATGAATCTTTGCGTTAATGCTCGCGATGCCTTAACTGATGGTGGAACTTTGAGCATATCAGGGCAAAATCTAGCTATTGATGAACATTATGCCAGGATGAATCTGGATGCCCAAGTTGGTCTTTATATTGTGATCACTGTAGCAGATACTGGTGCAGGTATCCCACCGGAAATCTTAGACCGCATTTTTGAGCCGTTTTTCACCACCAAAGAACTAGGGCAAGGTACTGGACTTGGTCTTTCTACAGTAATGGGAATTATCAAGAGTCACGGTGGTTTTGTTAACGTCTACAGCGAACTCGGACAAGGCACAAAATTTAAGGTGTACTTACCAGCAGTCAAAGCAGCAGATACCGAGTCAGAAGAACAGCTGGAGTTACCTATCGGACAAAAGGAATTGGTGCTGGTAGTGGATGATGAGGCAGCAATTCGTGAGATTACGAAAACCTCCCTGGAAACCTACCAATACCGGGTAATGATAGCTCGCGATGGTATCGAAGCGATCGCTTTGTACAATGAATACAAAGACGAAATCAGCATTGTCCTGGTTGATATGATGATGCCTGAGATGAATGGGCCAAATACCATTCGTACTTTGCAAGAAATCAATCCTCAAGTCCCAATTATTGCTGTTAGTGGACTGGCGGCCAGTGATAAGCTCAATCAAGCTACTATGATGGGTATCAAAACTTTTTTGTATAAGCCTTACACCGCTAAGGAATTACTAACAGCTATTAAGGAGGTTTTGCAGTAATAACCCACATTCGGCACCCTAACTGGCACAATCGGTATTTTCGTAATTTTCAGCAGCAATTATGTAGCTTTTTATACTAAAAATTAATCTTCTCTATAAATCCTTTCGTTGGTTATAAAAATGCCAAGATTGGAGGTTTTATTATCTGTTGAATAAAGTGAAAACTACGGGCTAATATCAAGTTCGGTTGAATACTTACACTTCGGTTGCAATATTTTTATGAAAAATAATTTCTTAATTACTTTAATACTATTCTTTTATCTTAGTATTTGTTTGGTGAGTTGTAAATCTGTTAATGAGAACTCATCAGTGATGGATAAAGAGCAATCCGGCTCTAGTGATATTGCTCCTAAAACAGAAATAAATTCCTTTACTGTCGAAAACTCTGATATTGATCTAGAAACTGAAATAGTCGCTACTCAACCCTGGAACATTACCTTTGTTACTAAAGCTCCTCATTACGAAAAACTATCTGAACATGATTATTGGTCCGTCGCATGGCAAGGTATAGAGCAAGCAGGAAAAGATTTTGGTGTTAATGTCGAGTTAGCTTACATTACTGAACCTTGTGAGTATGAATTTAAATGTATTCAAGCATATATTAAACTAGTTGCTAAGTATTTAAATAGTCAAACCACCGATGCGATGATTATTGCACCTATAGATGGCAATCGTCTGGTTACGGTGACCGAAAAAATCATTGACCAAGGTATTCCAGTTATTGCTTTAGATAGCGCTATTAATACTAATAAAATATTATCTGTAGTCACTTTTGATAACTTTCAAGCAGGAAAAGTGATGGGAGAGTGGCTAGTAAAACAACTAGATGATAATGCTAATGTTTTAATTTTAGAAGGAGTGACCAATCAAAGTAGTTCTATTGCTCGCCGCAATGGTTTTTTAACGGGACTACAACAAGGCAATATCAATGTTCTCGATACTCAATCTGGGCTTTGGGATACGGATACAGCAGAAAAAATAACCACTCAATGGATAGAAGAATTACCCGATATTGATGCGATTATGTGTGCTAACGACACAATGGCTTTGGGGGCACTAAAGGCGATACAGAAAGCCAAGCGCAGTGATATTTTAATTACAGGCTATGATGCCATTTATCAAGTAATTCAGGCGATCGCCAAAGGGGAGATTGCCGCAACAATCGACCAATCTCCAGATATACAAGCCCGTATTGCCGTACAAATGATGGTGCGTCATCTAGAAACCGGGGAATTATTTCCTCCTATCATCTATATGCCGGAAATAAAACTGATCTCAGAAGAGAATGTCAACCTATCTCCTCAGTAATAAGATATTGTATACTGTTGATATAAAAATTCATGAATGTTGACCGAAGTAAATCATTAATTAAACAATTAATTCAAAAAGTATTACTAATCACAACTGTTGGTATATTTGGTCTTGGCAGTACAACTTATTTATTGTTAATTAATCGTCTTGATTCAGTACAAAAGCAAATTGTCAAATCTAATGCAGAAGCGGTTAGGGTATTTGATGAGTATTTTATTCGACTAAAAGCAAGTGTTATTACTGCATCCAACTTACTACAAGCTACTGATGATTTTCAATATTCTATTCTGCAAATAGCATCACTTAACAATTCTATTGTTGATATTTTAATTATGAATAAAAAAGGAGATATCAACTATCAATATCATGCTTTTGGGCGTCCTAATACAAGTAAATATAAATATCCAGAATTACTAAAGACAGAGCTTTTATTTGGGGAAATAGTTCTAAGTAAAATTGCTTATGAAGAAGAAATATCAACCATTGATTTAGTGACACCATTATTCGATGAACTGGGTATTCAAACAAGTATATTAATGGTACGAGTTGATCTTACAGAATTATGGAATAAAACATTAGATATTAAGGTTGGTCAATCAGGATATGCTTACATCGTTGATCGCGAAGGTTATTTAATTAGTCATCGCAACCGTAGTTACTTAGTCAATCAAACCCTCACCCTAAATGACTTATTAGATCGAACTCTTGAAAGCATTGCTGAGAAGGAACTAAACTTATATCAAGGATTAGAAAAAAAATGGGTTTTTGCTTCGGGCAAACCGCTCAATGTTGTTCCTTGGTTTGCTATCGTCGAACAACCGATACAAGAAGCATTATATCCTCTATTAATTCCAGCAACTATGGTTGCTTCAGTCCTAATATTTGTTGTTTTTTTACTCTACGATATTATTATCTTTTTCCGTGACCGCATTATTGACCCTTTACGGAAACTCAGTTCTGCAGTTGAGAATGCAGAACGTGGAGAAGCCATTGTCAATATTACTTTGGCAACTGATGACGAATTTTCACAATTGGCCACGGTTTTAGCTAATACCTCTCTAGAAAATGCGGAACTCTATCACACCTTAGAAAATAAAGTCGAAGAAAGAACGGCTGAACTAGAGGTAGCGAATCAAGAAATTACAATCTTAAATAACAAACTCAAAGCCGAAAATATCCGTTTAAGCTCTGAATTAGATGTAGCAAAAAAAATTCAGAAAATGGTTCTCCCAAAAGCCGCAGAGTTAGAAGAAATTTCGAGTCTAGATATTGCTGGCTCTATGGAACCTGCTGATGAAGTGGGGGGCGACTATTACGATGTGCTTAAACAAGGAGATCGACTGAAAATTAGTATTGGCGATGTCACCGGTCATGGGTTAGAAAGTGGTGTATTAATGCTGATGACTCAAACCGCAGTCAGAACTCTACAAAAAGTAAATGAAACTAACCCCGTTAACTTTTTAGAGGTACTCAATCAAACTATATATGACAATTTACAACGAATGAATTGTGATAAAAGTTTGACTTTGTCCATCGTGGACTATCATGATGGTATGATAACTTTAAGTGGACAACACGAAGAATTAATCGTGGTGCGAACCAATGGTGAAATTGAAATTATCGATACTATTGATTTAGGATTTCCCATAGGCTTAGATGAAGAAATTAGGGAGTTTATTAGCCAAACAGAAGTTTACCTCAATTTTGAAGATGTTGTGGTATTATATACAGACGGAATTACCGAAGCTACCAACATCGACCAAGCTCAGTATGGATTAAAAAGGTTATGTGGCGTTATCGTGAAGCACCGAGATAAGTCAGCCGAAGAAATTAGAAAGGAAATTATTAAAGATGTCCGAGGATTTATTGGCAAGCAGAAGGTGTTCGATGATATTACCCTAGTCGTCTTGAAGCAAAAATAAAGAAAGTTATTAATGGAGAATTGAGAATGATGATAATGCCTAAAACCGGGTCTTCCGTAGTTGGTGTGCTAAATTATTAGTTTGAATTGGCAAAGTATTAACAGCGATAGCTTTAGCCATTTATTACCAAATTTCAAGGAGTTTTGAGTTACTTAGGTGCTACAGCCTTTGTGTGGTAAGCTTTATGAGCTATTAAATCTGATAGTTTAGCACAACGTACGGAAGACCCGGAAAGTCCTACCCGTTTAATTTCTACCCTGAGCTGATCATGGAGAAATTCAGCAATATCACCGTGCAACCCACTACCAAGACTCATGGGGATTAACTCACCATTAACTAGTTCATAAATAGTATCGGTTTCGTTTTTATAGTTTAAATATTCTGTCAGGGTTAGCCGCTGAATTGCAGTTACCATCTTTATTATCTATTACTATGATACTCTCAATACAATCTCTATATTAAAGGTCTTTTGTTACTTTGGCCTCAAATTTTATGTTATCCCATTGTTATGCTAAGGATGCACCTTCCCAAGGTTCCATCAAGTTATAATTCAACCAACCCCTAATCCGCTCAACCGATGAGCCACTGTATTAATCCTAATTGTCCCAATCCCCAAAATCCCGATAATATCCTCTTCTGCCAAGGCTGTGGTTCGGAATTGCTCCTGGCAGGAGAATATCGGGTGAGTCGGTTACTTAGTGGCAAAGGGGGATTCGGTAGGACTTATGAAGCGAGTCAGGGTAGTCAAGCTAAAGTTCTCAAAGTTCTGATTAACCATCAACCCAAAGCCATTGAATTATTTGAGCAAGAGGCGCGAGTGCTTCAGCAGCTGAATCATCCAGGGATTCCTCAGGGAGACAGATACTTTACCTTTCTACCGAGAAATGCTCAACAACCATTGCACTGTTTGGTGATGGAGAAGATTGAAGGGTTGGATTTGGAGGAGTATCAGCAACAGCGGCAAAATCGTCCCATTGAGCAATGGTTAGCTCTCAAATGGCTTATACAATTGGCTCAGATTCTAGATGAGGTGCATCAACAGCAGTTTTTCCACCGGGATATCAAGCCATCAAATATTATCCTCAAACCAGATGGGCAGTTGGTGTTGATTGATTTTGGTACAGTTAGGGAAATTACCGCTACCTACTATGCTAAACAACCACAAGGACAAGTTACAGCGATCGCTTCCTTTGGTTATACACCTCCAGAACAACTGAACTATCGAGCAGTACCCCAGTCGGATTTCTTTGCTTTAGGGCGTACTTTTGTTTTTTTGCTAACCGGTAAGCAACCTACTGATAAAGACATTTACGACCCTGATAATGATGAATTCAATTGGCGTAGTCATAGTTCTAATCTTGTGCCAGAGTTAGCAGACTTTATCGATCAGCTGATGATGCGTTCAGCTAATCAACGTCCAGCTAATACTCAGGTAATTTTACAACGGTTGGCTGAGATTGAGCGAATACTCAATCCTCCTCCGCCACCACCCCCTCGGCAACAACAGAAAGTGCCAACTACAGTGCCATCACCTCGAAGAAAGTCTACTCCCCCACCTCCACCACAGCCACCAAAGAAGTCTACAAATTCTGGAACTAGTAGTGGTGGATTGACAAGAAGAAAGTTAATTCAAACAGCTGGTTTGGGTGGTGTTGGTTTGGTGGGAGGAGTAATTGCTTATCAAACTTGGAGACAAAACTCATCTTCACCTACACCTACTAACTCTCCTACTCTTATCCCCAATCCCTCTCCTAATCAGCAAGGAGAAAGTAGTTTACCTCAAAATCAAGAAATCAACCTCCAACCCTTTGACTTTGATGTAGTAACCGTAGACTCCCAAGGTAAGGAAAATAGCCGCAACCGTCGCCAAGCCAATTTCTTTGCTGAAGACTTAGGTAATGGAGTAACGCTGGAAATGGTGGCAATTCCTGGTGGTTCCTTTGAAATGGGTTCTCCAGTGACGGAGGAAGGGCGAAATGAAGATGAAAGTCCCCAGCATCCAGTAGATATTAAACCATTCTATTTTGGTAAATTTACTATCACTCAGGCACAGTGGAAAGCTGTAGCGGCTTTACCGAAAGTTAATCGAGATTTGGAAATTGATCCCTCTAGGTTCAAAGGAGATAATTTGCCAGTAGAGAAGGTTTCATGGTATGATTCTCAAGAATTCTGTAACCGAATCTCAAACAAAACCGGACGTACCTACAGGCTACCTAGCGAAGCCGAATGGGAATATGCCTGTCGTGCTGACACTACTACCCCTTTCCACTTTGGAGAGACAATTACCACGGATTTGGCTAACTACAACGGTAACACCACCTACGGTTCTGGTTCCAAGGGAGAGTATCGTGAGAAAACTACCCCAGTAGGAAGTTTTCAAGTAGCCAATGCTTTTGGTTTATACGATATGCATGGTAATGTCTGGGAATGGTGTGAAGATCATTGGCATGATAATTACAATAAAGCTCCAGGAGATGGGAGTTCTTGGTTAAATGAGAATGAAAATGATAATCATCCCCGGCCCCTCCGTGGAGGTTCTTTGACCTACGATCCAAAGTATTGCCGCTGTGCGGATCGCTTCGGGCTAAATCCGGACTACTGGTTCAGCGGCATCGGTTTTCGGGTAGTGTGTTCCTAGGCGTGGTCTCTTCTTTACCCTTTAGCTCTATAGCCCTCTTCTCTTTTTCTTTTTCCCTAGCGAGCTTTTTTTATGCTTTATCAATCTCAGTTCGCTTGTTCTTTTAGCGGTTTAGAGAAAATATATTTTTCCTTATATTCAGGATAACACAAGCGATCGCATAATTTGTGAGAAATATGGTAGAGGCAATTCATGAATTGCCTCTACTTCAAGCGCTTTTCACCTTAAGTTGACACCAATGGCAAGCATTGCGCCCCTACGTTGAATTTATTCATATACCCCACAATCGTAGGGCTGTATTGTATACGCCCAATAATAAACCCCCTGAAGTCCATTACATACACCTATCATCCGGGATTAACTATCTGTTGAGCGATCGCTAATCTAGAAATGCAATCACGCTGTGAACAAGTTAAATTCCAGTATATATGTGCGCACATTTTCCCATGATGAAATAGTATCATAAAAATAGCAGCAATTTTATCTGTAAGGTGCTCAAAAACCCCGACTTCTTGAAGAAGTCGGGGTTCTGGAAATCTGGGGATTTATGTAGTAGAGTGACACAGCTACATTTGTGCAAAAGCTCCTGTACCATCGGGGTCGAAGAACAAAGCACCGGTGGTATAGTTATAGGTGAAGCGATCGCTTACGACAGCAATTTTCCCTAATCCCATTTTCCAAATTCAATTAATTCTGCTGTAGGGGCGGGTTTAGGGAAATGATTCCCCTTAT
>JAAHHL010001460.1 GCA_010672185.1 Caldora sp. SIO3E6
AAGTTTATCAAAACAAGGTCAGAGTACCAGAATATTTTTGGTATGACCCCTTCAATCCAGAAGATTTAGCAGGATTTAACTTGCAAAATGGAGTATATCAACCAATAAGTGAAGACCCACAAAAGCGTTTAGTTAGTCAGCAATTAGGTTTAGCTTTGGTGCGTTGGCAAGGCTACTATAAAGAGGTAGAAGCAACTTGGTTACGTTGGGCTACTTTAGAGGGAGATTTGATACCCACTCCCCAAGAAAAAGCAGCGCAAGCTCAACAACAAGCTACCCAAGCTCAACAAAGAGCTGAACAACTAGCTGCTCGCTTACGAGCCATGGGAGTAAACCCAGATGAAGTTTAGTTAGTTGTTAGGTGTTGGGTTTTAGGGTATTAGGTTTGAGGAGAAATAGGAACTTATCCGACTAATATTGAGACAAGGGAAATATTCTCAATTCCCAATTCCCAATTCCCAATTCCCAATTCTCAATTCTCAATTCCCAATTCCCAATTCCCAATTCCCAATTCCCAATTCCCAATTCCCAATTCCCAATTCTCAATTCCCAATTCCCAACTTAATATGAAAAACATTATTTCCACCATCCTCCTAACCAGCTGCTTCTGTGGAATTACAGGAATTAGTAATTTCCCTAAAGTAACACCAGTGGCAGCACAAGTATCTCCTGGAGGAGAACTACAGTACAATTTCTACGGTCGTTCCATTCCCCTAAGAGTTCGCCAAGACTCCGTTGCCGTTAGCTTTAAAGCAGCTGCGAGTACCCGGAGTCTAGGAGCAACGGAAGCTTCCTATTTAAAATTGCAGCGAGATTTGCGGGGGGGAACCCGCAGCATATCTGGAAATAATAATCTAGAGGTTCAGCCTTTAGGATTGCACTATGCTTTGGTACACTTACCTGCTGGGAACAGTAGCTCTCCTGCTGCGGTGACCCAAAGGGTAAAACAACTACCTTATGTAGCAGGAACACTCCCCGTTCTCTCCCGTAGCGATCGCGATGAAGCCATTGTCCTGCCCAATGAAATTGTAGTGACTTTCGAGCCAGAACTAGGAGACACCGAAGCAGTGCAGGCAATTCTCAATCGCTATAACCTAGAAATCATCAAACCCCTGCGCTTTACCAAGAATCGCTACTTAGTTCGTTCCCAGGCAGAATCAGGCATCGCCATCCTCGCTATTGCCAATCGCCTCAATAATGTGCCGGGAATCAGTTCTGCCACACCCAATTTTGTGCAATCAGTCACTTACAATAGCCCAGGAAGGGGTTTTGGGAATTGAGAATTGGGAATTGGGAATTGGGAATTGGGAATACCTCCCTTACGGGTGAACAAAATTTTGGGTGGGATTTCCTACCTGAGTGTCCAAACATGATAAGTTCTCTCAGCTCCCTCAGCTCCCTCAGCTCCCTCAGCTCCCTCAGCTCCCTCAGCTCCCTCAGCTCCCTCAGCTCCCTCAACTCCCCCAAAGCGGGATGCACTTCATTCTTTACGAGAATTGTGACCAAAGAAGCCAGCCTAAAGGTATGATATTAAAAAAATATAAAATTAGTACCGTGGGACAGACGGAATCAGAACTCTGAAATGGGTCGAAAGCCTGTGGACTCCGTATAATCGGGAACATATCAACGTGCAGTTGAGGTGTACGTTACGGTGAATGAAGCAGGAATCTAAATTGTGTTAGCGCAGCGGTGCGTAGAACAGTTTGGGAATCCTCGTGCCTAGAGGCTGGGGAAGATGTCAATTTGAATAGTTCATACTTTCTTTGGAGATACCCAGATGGCAACCCTCAAGATTGTTGTTTATATCGTTGTATTTTTCTTTATTGCTCTGTTTGTGTTCGGCTTTTTGAACAGCGATCCAGCTCGCAATCCTAACCGACAGGATCTAGAATAATTGAAGGCAATAGGGACAGGGTCTGGTGGGGGATTGAGTTCCCCACCAACGCTAACGGGC
>JAAHHL010001461.1 GCA_010672185.1 Caldora sp. SIO3E6
GCAAAGGCGATTAGGACAAGGGGCTTAAGCCACTTGTTAACTTAACTTACCTGAGAATGTCTTAACCGCCCTGGGGACTACTATAAAAGAAAACCATGACTGAATTAACAATTCCTACAGTAAAACAGATTCCTTGGGTGGAACTTGCCAACCAAATCTTGCTAGATATCAAAAAAATTCAATCCTACTATGGCGAACCAATAACAGCAATCTATGTGGATAATCTTCTGCGTACTATGCAAACTCTGCGCGATCGCTCACCTTATGAACCTTATACGGAAGTGTTTATGGCTTTACATGATGCCCTGGCTGCATCAAACCGCTGGCTTGATTATAAACCCCATCAGTATCAAGGAGTATATGATGTTATTACAACTTTTATCAATTCTCAACTTGCCAACGAAGATGTGGAAAAAGCAATCTTAGCTTTAGAAGAATTAGGTTTTGATACTCTACCGTTTGGAGTAGGATTTATTGATTTAGAAAATGACGATTAGCAGTTGAGATCAAAAGATTAAATATTTTTCAACAAAGATGGAAACTCAAGATAGCGTTAGCTCATAGATATCTGTATATTATTCATCAACTTTTTTAAGAGATTCTTGATAAATTAAAGTGCTTAAGCGGAATTTTCCAACAATTTGTAAGGCATCAAGTTGCTCTTTTAAATTAGGGATTAATCCGTTTTGTTTAGCCCAAATTAAAACTGATGAATTACTAATTGCTTTCATGACAATGTTTCCAAGGTTGCCAAATCAGTTTTCAACTCTTCTAAATCGTAGTAACGTTCAATATATTCTTGTCCTAATAATTCGTGAAATTCCCATTTACTTAATTGGGCTAATTCACGAGCTTTACCAAAAGAAAGAATCCTTTTTTGATAGAGTCTAATCGCTAATTCAGTGCGTACTCGATGAAGACACTCATCAGGAGATAGGCGTAATCCTTCTGTTACTTGATCTGGAATTTCTAAGATTAGTTTACTCATAATTATTGATATCCTCTCAGTTTTGTCCTAGTGATTTTGGGATAATGCTCTATGGTTGCCTCTAACTATTAAGTTTGAGGATACAGACTATTTTATTGATTTAGGAGCAGAAAAGCTAATAGCTGCAGAGAGAGGAACTGAAAAAATTGCTGTCGAGATTAAAAGCTTTTTACAAGAATCTCTGTCAACTGAACTGCACTTAGTATCTGGTCAAATTGGTAATTATCGTTTAGCTTTAGCTGATGCTGGTGTTGAGAGAAAACTTTATCTAGCTGTTACTAGCTTAGCTTACCAGAGAATCCAGGGTAAACGGTTTGCTAGAAGAATTATCGAATACAATCAAATTAATATTATTGTTGTTGACTCCGTTAAGGAGGAGGTAGTTCAATGGCTTTAGATTACTCCGAATTGATTGAAGATATTATACAAAAACGTTACGAAAACAGTTCTACTGGTCAAGTAAGAGTAGAAAAAGTTATAGATAGAGAAAATCAGCATTATCTTTTAATACAAGTCGGTTGGATGAACGATAAGTGGTATTATGGTAACCTTTTGCATCTGGATATCATTGATGGGAAGATACACATTCAGCAAAATAATACAGAAGATTTAATAGCTCAAAAATTGGTGGATTTAGGAGTGCCAAAAACTGATATTGTCCTTGGTTTTCATGCCCCTTTTGAAAGGCAATTTACTGAATATGCCCTTGGCTGAGGAGCGATCGCATCCATCATAAATTTTATCGAATAGTCAGAGAACTACCTCGCGTCCAAGAGATTTATTACGAACATCTGTGAAAATAGCATCAATGTCAAGATCCAATTCGGCAATGTTATAGTTGGTAAAAGTATAGTCAAATATAGACAGACTGAATTTCATTTCAGAAATTCCTTTCACTTTCACTTTGAGAGATTAATTCTCCTGGGGTGAACTACGCACCTCTCTATCCCATAGCGAATAA
>JAAHHL010001462.1 GCA_010672185.1 Caldora sp. SIO3E6
AGAGAATAAGCCCTTACTTAGAACAGTGTTGTGTGAGGGCTAGTGCTAATGTATCTTACGAGAATGCAGCGAGAGATATTGAGTATTATACAGGAATAAAAATTTCAAGTAGAACTCAGCAAAGAATAGTACATCGCCATGAATTTCCCCCAGTAGAATGTGAGGAAAAAATATCGGAAATGAGTGTAGATGGCGGTAAAGTAAGATTAAGAACTGAAACTAAAGGAGAGCCTTGTATCTGGAAAGATTATAAAGCAGTTTGTCTAGATAAGGTTGCCAGAAATGCTTGGTTTGGAGAGAACGAAGAATTAGTAAACTGGGTTAATAAACAACCACTGTCTGAGCCAATAAGTTGTTTAGGAGATGGACATCCAGGTATCTGGAACATTGTCAAGCAAATTGAGAGTCCAGGAGAAAAGAGAGAAATACTAGATTGGTATCATTTAGTAGAGAATCTACATAAAGTCGGTGGTTCAATGAAAAGATTAAAAGAGGCAGAAAGTTTATTATGGTCAGGAAAAGTTGAAGAAACGATTAAATTAATATCAGTGGTCAAAAGAAAGCAGGCAATAAATTTTTGTAATTATCTAGAAACCCATCGACATCGAATTATTAATTATAGTTACTATCAAGAAGAAGATATTTGTTCCATTGCATCGGGAGCTGTTGAATCTACAGTTAAGCAAATTGACCGACGACTGAAGATTTCAGGAGCTCAGTGGAGAGTAGAAAATGTTCCTCAAGTTCTGAGGCATCGATGTGCTTATCTCAACAACAATATGTAAGTAGTAAACAATGAGCAACTCTCATTGAACGTAAAAAAGAACACCCGACCCATCCGGGTTCGCGATCGCTTTCCAAAAAAAGAACACCCGACCCATCCGGGTTCGCGATCGCTTCCCAAAAAAAGAGCACCCGACCCATCCGGGTTCGCGATCGCTTTCCAAAAAAAGAGCACCCGACCCATCCGGGTTCGCGATCGCTTCCCAAAAAAAGAGCACCCGACCCATCCGGGTTCGCGATCGCTTCCCAAAAAAAGAGCACCCGACCCATCCGGGTTCGCGATCGCTTCCCAAAAAAAGAGCACCCGACCCATCCGGGTTCGCGATCGCTTTCCAAAAAAAGAGCACCCGACCCATCCGGGTTCGCGATCAGCTACGCTGGTGCCGTTCGCGTAGCGTCTCGTAGAGAAGGCAATCGCACCGGTGAGGTTTTGCACTCCTAACTCTCCAATGCAGCCCCACAGCAAGCATTTGACTATAAGTTGTCGCCCCCCCAAGCGCTTCTACCTCATTTGGCCTGCCAACTGCCATCAGCTGTAACTAGCAACTTGGGTTATTAGTTAACGTTGATTATACTCAAGTCCACAAACTACCCTTGAGAAGGTGTTAAGGGAGAGATTTGGGTTGTCAAGGCAAGGCTTGTTTTGAGGAAGGAGATTTTTCTAGTACTCTTGTTCTTACAAAACTGACCTGCTCCCACTTTGTACTCTAGAACTAGCATCTGCATCGACCTCTTGAGATGTTCTGTTATATGATACCTAACATAAGTTTTGTTAGGAGACTTGGCTAATGGTACAGCTACTAGGCAAGAAAAAATTAGGATCTAATCTCCTCTCCACCTTTGTCATGATTTCTTTGGGACTGCACCTCCTCACTTTGCTACTGCTGCTCTTCCAAGGACTTACCCTAAACCAACTAACTAATCAAAAACCTCCAACCTTAGTACAGCTGATTGATGGGAAAGAATCTCCAATACCGGAGCCATTGGAACGAGAACTAGAGGAGATTCGCAGCTTTGTGGAACAAACCATGACTGCACTGTTCACCTGGTCTGGAAAACTGCCTCCACAAAATATCGAAGAAGCACAGAACCCGAAGCAAGATGAGGGAGTGCCAATCAAAATGTCAACAGGCGTAACCAAAAAAATTTCGACCACTGTTCTGGA
>JAAHHL010001463.1 GCA_010672185.1 Caldora sp. SIO3E6
CTTTAAAGCTTCGTAGTCAGAGGCAATAGCAATCTGTAGTGCTGGTAAGGGAAACAGGTTTTCTTGCTCGATGTAATTTGTCTCCAACTTTTGCTTAACTCTCAAAGCATTTTCCGGTTGTTGAGCTTCGTCGTAGACTGCGATCAATTCCTTGAGGTAAGTTAACTCCTTGAGAGGGTCACTCTGTTCCTGTGCTAAAATCATTAACTGTTCATAAGTGGCAGCAGCTTGAGGATAGTCATAGGATTGTCGATACCCTTGAGCGATCGCTTTGAGCCTTGCTTCTTGAGCTTCAACACCTTGTTGGCGATTAGAGACAAGTTCATCGGTAGCTACCGGCTCCGGTGGTAAGAATTCACCAAAGTCTTGTACTATTAGGGGTTCACTTTCCTGCTTCGGTAATTCCGCAATTTGAGTGAGAAAATGACTTTCCTCATAGTTGATGGACTTGGCTAATTCTAAGCCTTTTTCAAAAGCTCTCCTCGCTTGAGGATAATCTTTTTGCTCTTGATAAAGCTGACCTACTTGGTCGTAAGCATTCATCAAGCCATAGTAATTATAATACTTTCCTTCTATTTGGAGCAGCAGCTCATAAATCTCCAAAGAAGTCTTTTGCTGATCATTGGCACTATACAATTGTGCCAGTTTTTCGAGGGCATCACTGGCATAGGCAAATTGTTCGACTAAAAATGCCCGAAAATAAGCTTCTTGGTACTTTTCACTAGCTTTTTCCAGTTGATTAAGGGTTGCGTAATCAGAGGCAATAGAAATTTGTAGAGCGGGTATTGGTGTTAAGTTGTCTTGAGCTAGGTAAATTGCCTCCAATCGCTCCTTCATGTTCACAGCCCTGGCTGTTTCTTTACTTTGGCTGTAGATGTAAGCTAGTTCTTGGATATAGATCAGTTCTTCTTCACTATCGCCTTTTACCTCTGCTTTAGCCAACAATTCCTCGTAAACTAGAGCCGCCTTGGGATAGTCAAACCATGCCATATGGAGCTTTCCGATGGTTTTGAGTGTCGCTTCTTCAGCTTCTGTATCCCCTCGGCGGCGGTCATCGGCTAAAATTTGTTCATAAACCACCAAAGCTTTTCCCGGCGCTCGTATTTGTTCATAAGCTTGAGCCAAAGCCTTTAATAAGGTTATATCTAAGGTATCTGATTCCTCTGCTTCCTGCTGAATCGTTTCCAAACGCTCCCTAACCTGGGGCACGACTACAGTGTTATTGTCACCCCAGGCAATTTCCCCCACCCTACCTAAAGTTTGCACTTCTTCGAGGGGAGTACCCACTTGTCGCCGTAGTCGGATTTCTCGATACCAGAGTTCAAAAGCTTGCTGAGGGTTACCGGCATTATACTCCGCTGCTGCCTGTGCATTGAGTTTATCGGCAAACTGTCGCAACTCCTTCTTGTTTTCAGGAGTTAACTCGTCGTCTTCCGGGGGTTCAGACTGAAGTTCCTCCGGGTAAGGTTCTACCCATTCTAGGGGATTAATCGGCCCTTCCTCTTCACTTTGCGCCAATGTTAGGGAAGTGAAACACACCAACAGCATGGTAGTCCAGAATATTGTCTTTCCCCACTTCACAGGATTTATCATGTTTAGGTGTTAGGTGGTAGGTTTTAGGTTTTAGGTGTTAGGTGGTAGGTTTTAGGTTTTAGGTGGTAGGTGGTAGATTACCATCAATTCCCAATTCCCAATTCCCCAATCCCCAATTCCCAATTCCCAATTCCCAATTCCCTAATCCCCAATCCCCAATTCCCTAATCCCCAATTCCCAATTCCCAATCCCCAATTCCCAATTCCCATGACAAAGTTAAAAACCTTCTGCCTTCTTACAGTAATAATTGTACTCAGTAACCTTACTACTGCCTGTACTCCCTCTCCCGCCAAATCCCAAGCCAATATAGAGCAGCGAACTTTTCTGGATCTTTCCCTGGATTTCTTAGGGGA
>JAAHHL010001464.1 GCA_010672185.1 Caldora sp. SIO3E6
TCCATAGCTTTCTCTTGTTTGCTGTATTTGAGTAATATTCCTCGGAGCAAGCTGGACAACTGACTGAAATAGTTATTTGTTATTAGTCATTGATCATTTGTCCTTTGTACTAACGACAAAGCGACGGGTGATTGTCCTTCCCATCCCACAAAAAGAATGGGCTTCCCACTGCTTTCACCGAATTGATGTAGCTTGCAGCATTTGGTTGTAAACTACCAATCCCACCTACAATGATTCCTAGGTGGGCAAATCTTTGAGCTGCTGCAAGACTTAAAATCATGCGACCCTCAAGTAGCTGGTGAATTTACATAGCTTGAACTATCTATCTGAGAAGTCTTTCTGTGATCGAAGAAGCTATCCGGATCGTTATGTCAAAAAAACTTTCTCTGTGGACAAATCGCCTTACCTACGAGAGCCTCACCAAACTGATTCAATCCCACATTCCGCACCCTGAGGTGTCACAATACGATTTTAGGGTGTGGGGTGTAGGGTGTGGGGTATCAAGAATTAAGTTGCCATAGCTGCCTCATTTTTGGCAAAGCATAGTACGTAGCGGCAAAGCTCGACAAAACAACAAGCAACACAATTTGTGAGGAACTATAACACTTTTGCCCATTATGAGACAACCTGTTGCACAATAGCCCTACAGCTCTAGTTTTACTGCAATGCGAATTTTAAATCGACCCCCTCAGTCTGATACGGCAACAAAACAACGCATTCTCCAAGCGGCGCAACGTTTGTTTGCTCTTCGGGGGTATGACGGTACAACAACCCGTGATTTAGCTAGTGCAGCTGGGGTTGCAGAAGGTACCATATTTCGCCATTTTGAAAATAAGAAGGCTATTCTAATCGAAGTAGCAACTCAAGGTTGGGTAGAGATTCTCACAGATTTGCTCACTGAACTCAGCGAAATGGGTAGTTATAAAGCTGTGGCGCAGGTAATGCGGCGACGGATGCTCAGGATGCGTGAAAATTCTGATATGATGCGGGTTTGCTTTATGGAAGCACAGTTTCATCCTGAATTACGCGATCGCATTCAAACAGAAATAATCATTAAAATGACGGATGTCGCTGAAGCCTTCTTTGAAACAGCGATGGAGCGAGGCATTTATCGTCGGGGTAACCCGAAGATAGTTGCTAAAGTATTTTTAGGTATGTTTGCTGTCGCTGGCTTCAGTGATAACACCATTATGGAGCCAGGAGCTTCCCCCCAACAGATGCAAGAAATGGCAGAAGGGATTGCAGATATTTTTCTCAATGGTGTGTTAGTCAAAAACTAAGGATAAATAGCCAGATTTCGCGTCTGCTTAATCCATATTGCTATTTCCCTCAGGGGGTGAAAAGCGACTTAAAAAGTAGGTGGGGTGTAGGGTGTAGGGTGTAGGGAAAAAAGAGGCTCTTAACGACAGTTGATAGGAACAGTTGAATGAGGTAATAGACGATCTAAATCCCCCTTGGAAAGGGGGACTTTGAGATTTAAGGGACTTTTAGGTTTAGGATACTTGGAGGTTTAATATTGCACCTCAAAAAAAAGACTAAACCATCATTACCCCTTCAACAGGACTGGCTCCCATTGCTCCGGAATAAACCAAACCGCGCTGGGTATCGAGAGTGACAATTGCTCCATCTCGAATCAACTGGGTAGCATTCTTAACTCCGACAATTACCGGTACTCCTAAACGCAAACCAATCACTGCGGCATGACTGGTGAGACTTTCCTCTTCTGTAATAATCCCTGCTGCCTTGCGAATTGTATCGACAAACTCGGCATTGGTAGACGGGGTTACCAGGATTTCACCCTGATTAAAGTGTCCCATATCCTTGACACTGTAAGCCACACGAGCCAAACCGCTAACAGAAGTTTGACCAATGCCAACACCTTGTCCCAAAACAGCAGTTACTACCTCTACTTTAATCAAGTCGGTTGATCCTG
>JAAHHL010001465.1 GCA_010672185.1 Caldora sp. SIO3E6
TACGATTAACGTCGGTAATAATGGCTCTGGGGGAACCTCATTTAGCCAATTTATCGGCAGTAATATCGACATTGAGCATGTTGAGGTTGATATTAACTTTACTCAATGGCATGACCTCGGTGACTTGGAAATCCGTCTTATTTCTCCAGATGGAACGTCAAGCATTCTGATTGACAACAGTGGTGAGGATAACGGAAACTCTAGCGGCGGTTTCGGTTCTGGGCGCTGGGAGTTTTTCTCCAATGAGTTTCGTGGCGAAGATACCATCGGAACTTGGACGGTTCAAATCTTTGACGAAGACAGCAATACCATATCACCAATTACTATCAACGACATCGACATCACTTTTTATGGTAAAGCAGCCTCAAATGACGATACCTTTATCTTTACCGAGGAATATTCCGATTATGATGGTTTATTCGGTCACACCAGATCAATCAATGGTGGAATTGGCATAGATACCATCAATGCTGCCGCAGTAGACTCGAACACTACCGTTAACCTTACAGCAGGAACAGGTTCAATTGATGGTGTTGCAATTACCACCTCCGGTATCGAGAATGTGATTAGTGGCGATGGTAATGACTGGCTCAGCGGTAACGCTGGGAACAATCGTCTTTTGGGAATGCGTGGCAATGATTCCATCTATGGCTACGGCGGTAACGACTACATTGATGGAGGCGCTGGTAATGAAGTCTGGCTTTGGGGCGGGGCTGGTAACGATACGCTCCTGGGTGGTGCTGGTAATGACCGACTCTACGAAACAGGCAATACCAACTTTACTCTCACTAATACTAGCCTCACCAGTGCTTTGACTGGAACCGATTCACTCGATAGCATTGAGCGTGCTTATCTGGTAGGTGGGACAAACAACAATGTAATTAATGCTTATAGTTTCAGTGGCACAACCCATTTATTGGCTGGCAGTGGCAATGACAATATCTATGGTAGTGCTACCAACAGTGACTACATGGATGGAGGTATAGGTAATGATGTGCTCTATGGCTATGCTGGCAATGATACTTTGATTGGTAAAGCTGGGGATGACTTACTTTGGGGCGGTGTTGGCAACGATACTCTGACTGGAGGTAGCGGTGCAGATGATTTTTGGTTCACTAGTTCTAGTCATGGAGTAGACACCATTACTGATTTTGCTGTGGGTGATATGCTTCGTATCTCAAACTATGGCTTCAACTCGTCAGTAGCTGGAATCAGTGATTTAGTAAATGGTATAACTTCTGCTGTCAATGGTATTGCAAATCTTGGCAGCAGTGTTGGATTCCGGTATTTCTCAGGTAGCGGAAATATTTACTTCGATAGTGATGGTGGAGGCTTTGGTTCTGGCAATATATTGCTGGCTACATTGTCTAACCAGCCAGTTATTGGAACTCTGAGCAACAGCATCCAAGTTGTGTAGAGAACTTAGGCGATTGGGTGAAAATGATTGTACCCGTGACATGGTGCGTTAGCGCAGCGTAACGCACCCTACAATAGGTACATTTTTCAGAGGAAATCACCTCAGGATTTACGCCTGATAACAATTGATTTTTATTGTCAGGGCGTAAGTCCTGACACTCTTTATTTTTGCTCATCTTTTGAACCTCCTAAAGATTTTTCCTTGACGGGGATGTTCTTTGAGAGCGGAAATTAACTATAGTTGTTAGTTATAGGTAAGTATAATTAACAACTCTCTTAATACCGAGGATTACGGATATTAGGATTAGCAGCAAAAGTGACTTCTTGTACTTCACCTGGAGCCCCTAATTGCTTTGCTGTCTGGTCATTATAGGCAACTTCAACACCCCCAGCATTGCCAGCACGAACACTTAGTTTTTCTTTGGCAACCCAAGTACGTTGTGTTCCTTCTGGTAAAACACCTTCAAACTCTGTCTTGCCATCTACTACTACTCGAATCCATGACTCAGC
>JAAHHL010001466.1 GCA_010672185.1 Caldora sp. SIO3E6
AATGCTTCGCTCCTAAATACCCAAGTCTCAAGGGGTTGGGCGTTTGCGTAGCATGGTGCGTAGCAGCATAGCATTTGGATTGATATACTTGGATTTGTGTGCTTAAATTATCGCCCAAATGCTTCGCTCCTAAATACCCAAGTCTCAAGGGGTTGGGCGTTTGCGTAGCATGGTGCGTAGCAGCATAGCATTTGGATTGATATACTTGGATTTGTGTGCTTAAATTATCGCCCAAATGCTTCGCCCCTACAGTTCTAACTCATTGACTGCTGTGTTAAATTCTTCTTTAAATACCGATGATGTCTCTGTATTTGATGTTATCGTTATAGGCTCTGGGATTGGAGGGCTAGTGACAGCAACCCAGCTAGCTGCCAAAGGAGCTAAAGTACTAGTACTAGAGAGCTATATTATTCCTGGTGGTAGTTCTGGTTATTTTGAGCGAGAAGGGTATCGCTTTGATGTGGGAGCTTCAATGATTTTTGGTTTTGGCTCTCAGGGAACTACTAATCTCCTCACTAGGGCACTAGCAGCAGTAGATGTCAGCCTAGAAACTATTCCTGACCCTGTACAAATTCACTATCACTTACCCGCTGGTTTAGAGCTGAAAGTTCATCGGGATTATGAGAAATTTTTGCAAGAACTTACTGCTCACTTTCCCGAGGAGCAGCAGGGTATTCGCCAATTTTATGACGAATGCTGGAAGGTATTCAACTGCCTGAACTCGATGGAGTTACTTTCTTTGGAAGAACTTGGGTATCTGATGCGGGTATTTTTCCAGCATCCGTTGGCTTGTTTGGGTTTGGTGAAGTATTTGCCTCTGAATGCAGGGGATATTGCTCGCAAGTATATTCGAGACCCCCAACTGTTACAGTTTATTGATATGGAGTGCTACTGTTGGTCTGTTGTACCGGCTGAGCGGACTCCAATGATTAATGCTGGGATGGTATTCTCGGATCGACATTACGGTGGCATTAATTATCCTAAAGGGGGTGTAGGTCAAATTGCCCAAAAACTGGTGGAGGGATTGGAGAAAGCTGGAAGTCAGATTCAGTATAAGGCGAGAGTGAAACAAATCCTGACCGAAAATGGCAAGGCAATAGGGGTTAAGCTTACCACTGGTAAGGAATATCGAGCTCAACGAATCGTCTCCAATGCTACCCGATGGGATACTTTCGAGAAATTTTTGCCAGCAGGGGAGATGCCACCGGCAGAGAAGAGGTGGCAACAACGTTATCAGAAGTCCCCCAGTTTCTTGAGTTTGCACTTGGGAGTAGAAGAGTCAGTCTTCCCCGCAGGTACGGAATGTCACCACATTGTGCTAGAAGACTGGGAAAAAATGGAGGATCCAGAAGGTACGATTTTTGTTTCAATTCCTACCCTGCTTGACCCGGATTTAGCACCAACAGGTTATCATATCCTCCACACTTTCACTCCCAGCTGGATGTCGGATTGGCAGGGATTGTCTACTAAGGAATACCAACAGAAGAAGGAAAATGCAGCGGCACGCTTAATTGAAAGGCTTGATAAAGTTTTTCCTGGTTTAGATGCAGGGTTAAGCTATATGGAAGTGGGTACGGCACGGAGCCACAAACGGTTTTTAGGCAGGGAAGATGGAACTTATGGTCCAATTCCTCAGCGCAAGTTAATGGGATTATTAGGGATGCCGTTTAATCGCACAGCAGTACCAGGTTTATACTGTGTGGGAGATAGTACTTTTCCGGGACAGGGTTTGAATGCAGTGGCGTTTTCTGGATTTGCCTGTGCTCATCGTATAGCTGTGGATTTGGGTTTGTAACGAAAGGCAGGAGGCAGGAGGCAGAAGGGAAGAAGGAGGCAGGAGGTAAGAGGTAAGAGGATTTTGCTGGTTAGTTCTTTGTTTTTTTACAAACAACTAACAACTATAGCAACCGCCAGGGCGGTTAG
>JAAHHL010001467.1 GCA_010672185.1 Caldora sp. SIO3E6
GCTCATCAAGGGCACAAGATTCGAGAAAATGAACCAGGCTAAACATTACTTCAGGCTGTTCACAGCGATCGTCTAGAATCAGATGTAAAGCTGGTAAGTTTTCCTTGGGTCAATTTTCGGCAATTTGCCCAGCATGATCCCAATCCTGCTCATCTCCAATACCATCAATAAAAGGATGGATAAAGCCTTGGGGTAGCTGATCGCTGCGGAGTTGGTGAATTTCTACTGGTTGTTTGAGAATCTCAGGAATTGGCTCATTCAATGCTTGATAAATGCCTGCAAGATGCTCCCGGAACAACTCATCAAAGATGGCATCCTGGTTAGAAGAATGACCTTCCCCAAACCACCAGAACCAGTCAGAGCCTTCTGCGGCATACAATGCTTCCCAAGCAGCAGGATTGTTAGCTTCCGTTGCCTCTGGATGGTTCGCTAACATTTGCCGTGCTTCTGTGAGCAAATCCCAAGCCCGATTTTTCGCCGGGTCACCAATCCAAGTGGTAAAACTACCATCTACCCAAGAACCGCTATGGAGCTGATTTTCTGGGATAGTTTCCGTGGGGGGAAACTGTTCAAGAAACTCAGAAACTGTAACTAGTTTGATTTCTGGATGATCACTGAGGGTCTGATAGAGGGATTCCAAGAAAGGTAATCCATCTTGGGGGTAATGTTCCCAACAATTTTCCCCATCAAGAGCGACTGTTACTAACCAAGGTTGTTCTGAAGATGTATCAGCTTCAGATTGTCGATGTTGCCAACAGTGGGAAATTGCTTCTAAATGTCCTACCAAATCAGCTGCCCCTTGCTCCGGTTCCATCGCTCCATAGGTAAAGCCAATCAAATCGGACAAGCGGTGATCCCGAAACACCATTGCTAAATCACCATCGGGTGTCTCTAGACGGTAAGGACGGTACAGTAACTCTGGTTGCGAAACATTACCTGCTTCATCTCGATGGAAGAAATGCCGGAGCGTCCAACCTAATACTGCCTCATCCGAGCAAATCCAGTTGAACCCAACTTTAGTAATATAAGGCAAAATCTGGGGACTTACTGACTGCTCCGAAGGCCATAATCCGCGAGGAGGACGACCAAATCGTTCTTGATAAAGATTCCAAGCCTTCTGTAGATGCCGGGGAATATCTTCTTCCCACTGGAATCTCCGCTCTGGCAGAGTCATTTCTGGTACTGCCACGCGACCAGCATTTGTATCTGCCAAAAGAGGTAAAATTGGATGGGTGTAGGGAGTTGTCGTCACTTCCAACTGACCAGCATCTTGCATTTTACGGTGTTGGGGAACGATGCGACTGAGGATTTCCTTCTGCTTAGCAACAATGTGTTGCCTATCCTCTAAGCTAAAGTTCTTTCCCTGCTGCAACCACCTGTGAATATCTGGGTCATCCCAAAACAGAGGGTCAATCCAAGCCAAATTATGCCATGCCAGCAGATCGCCGTAATCCTGAAGAGTCCAATTTTCTAAACACCAAGTCCTACCTTTCTCCTGCCGTATCCCATACAGCTCCCGGTAGCGGGGATGGGGATCAATCAGAGTGTGATGATTGGCATCAAAAAAATGCTCAATAATAAATTGCTTTTGTTGAGTGCTTAACTGTTCTGTAGTGGTTAGGGTTAGCGCCAGATATGGATCAAGAGCAGTACCAGCAATATAATCCTCTAGCTGCAAAATTAGGGAAGGCACTAAGTTCACCGTTTGATGCAACTTTGGGTAGCGCTCTAAGAGCAGTACTAAGTCCAAGTAATCTTTGGTTCCGTGCAACCGTACCCAAGGTAACAGGTACTGTTCGTTGCCACTGGAGGCGCGATCGCGACATTTGTAGAGCGGTTGGTGTTGATGCCAGATAAAAGCAACATATAGAGGATGAGACATAGCGAAGATGAGGGAGCTGAGGGAGCTGAGGGAGCTGAGA
>JAAHHL010001468.1 GCA_010672185.1 Caldora sp. SIO3E6
CAGGTATTTCCCTACAATGGTGCAAGGTTTTTGAAGCAAAAAATGCAAAAACCTTGGACTATTTTGGCTTGCTGCATGATTGAAACCCAAGTCTTGTATAGCTTCCACACTCATGCAGCAAACCCTAAATAGGGCTTGCTGAATTAGTGCGTAAGCCATACCAGACAAGGATTTCAGCCGTTAATAAGCCAAGTCTTGTACAAGGAAATGTATCAAATGGGCTCAAAAAACTGGCATTGTTGTGGAAAATCCTTGGGTAATCTTCAAGCTGAAAGCTGACAGCTGACAGCTGAAAGCTAAAAACTGATAGCTAATGACTTATTCAGCAGACCCTAAATAGTAGGGGTGGTTGAGGATTCGTGGTGAGATGGAGAACTAACGCTGCTAAAGTTTTTAGTCATGTCCTCAGAAGAGAGCAATCTTCTGGAAAGTCGGTACTTGTCAGTTTCCCGTAGGCGCTGACTGAAGAACCGGCAAATCTCTAAGACAATCTGGGGACGTTGGGTAATCAGGCTGATAAAGCGGTTTTTCTCTAACTTGAGTAAAGTAGAATTCTCCACAGCTACTGCACCATTCCAACGGGGAGCATCATCAAATAAGGCAATCTCGCCAAAATGTTGACCAGCTGACAAATAATTCAAGTCTTGGTGCTCTCCATCAATTTCTTTGATTAGACGCACACTGCCTTCACCGATAATATAGAGGTGTCCCCCCCAATTACCTTCGTTGAAAATTGTTTCTCCAGCTGGAACATATTCCTGTTCTAAAGCTTGATCAATTAGTAGCAGCTCATCGAGGGAAAGATTTTTGAAGAGGCTAACATTCTTCAGCAATAATAGACGACTCATAAAGAAATCCTTCTGGGATGGATGTTGATCTAGGGGAAGGAAAGTTTTTTGGGCAACGGCTTTAACTAGGGGATCTGGGTCTTTTGTCAAAGCTGATGGTACAGCAGCTAAAGCAATGAGAGCACCAATTTTGATCCACCGGTCTTTAGATTCTAGGGCTTCTAGGAGCAATTTGTAACCCTTGGTTCGCATCCACTGGTTAGTAACGCGAATATTTGTAGGCTGTTCGACACTAGCTAACTGTTCGAGTATTGGCATCAAGGGTCGCACAAAGCGTTTGTGACGAATGGAAGCCAAGGTTTCTACTGCATTAGCTACTTCCCTTTGCTCTTTACTGTAGAGTAGGCGTTTGACTGAGTTGACGGTGCGTGAATTGCCTAGACAGGAGAGCACATACAAAACTTTCTGAATCAGACGTTGGTGGTAGTCAGCGATGGCAATTGCTAAAGGCTGCCAACTAGCCTCAAAATGGGGAATTTGTTGCTCCCACTGTCGGCTGCGGGCGACTTGCTGAAAGTCTGGGGTAAGATGATCAAATAAGACATCACTAGCCCGTTTAATCCTTACTTGTCCAATGGCAGCGATCGCAGCGTCTACTAAATCTGGGTTTGAGGAGGATAAACTGTCTTGAGCGAGAGCCAAGCCTTGCTCTCCATAGGCTGCCAGTGCCATTGCCGCTTGGCGACGCACTTGAGGACTTAAATCTCCTAAACCAATAGCTACATAACGCAACATTCCTTGACTACGAGCAATTCCCAGCAGGTTGAAAGCCGCAGCACGTACTACTGGCTCTGGGTGTTCTAGTTCTGCTGTGGCAATTTCTGCTAAAGATTCATCTCCAGGACGTGCGAGGGTCGCCAGGGCTTCTAATCCTTCTAGTTTAACCTCTGGAGTACTATGAACCAGAACTTCTTTAAGTAAGGGAATTAGTTCTGGGTTACTACTGTAGGAAACAACTCGTACTATTGCTTCCCCACTGGTGGTATCTAACTCCGAGTGCCACAATTGTTCACAAGTAGTCTTCACTTGTGGATTAATTATTGCGCCGGTTTGGGTAGCTGCGACAGAAG
>JAAHHL010001469.1 GCA_010672185.1 Caldora sp. SIO3E6
TCTATGGAGATGCTTTGAGCAAACTTATCTTCCGATTAGAGTTAGCAAGAAAGATCCAGTTCATGATAATATAGTTAAACTCAATCAGAAGGTTAAGGCTAAAAAAGGGGTCTGGGGGACATACGCAACTAAAAATATCTCCTTACCCAAAGCAATTGTCCATCATGGCTGTCAATTGGTCGGCGAAATAGTGAAGGTAGAAGATGGTGGCAGGACATTGATAGCAGCCGATGGGGAAACCCTTGAAAACGTGGATGCGGTGGTATTTTGTACAGGCTACAAAAACTATGTATCTTTCCTGCCTGAGCGCTTGAGAAAAACTGACCCCCGCAGTCTTTACAAACATATGTTTCATGCCTTGTATCGGGACAAAATCGCTTGGATTGGTTGGGCACGTCCTGCCATTGGCAGTCAGTTTCCTCTTACGGAAATGCAAGCCAGATTTTTTGCCTTGATTTGCACTGGTAAACGAACTCTTCCGGCTTCTGAGGAAATGGAGCAGGTAGCATCTATTGATAAAGCCAAATATTTAGAACAGTTTGAACATAATGCTGCTCGCATCCGAAGCTTGCTTGATTATCATATTTACATTGATGAACTAGCTGATTTAATTGGTTGCAAACCGCCCTTGTGGAAATACTTTTTCTTACATCCTCAGCTTTGGTTTACTATGGTATATGGTCCGACCCAAGGGACCCAGTTTCGTTTACAAGGACCAGGCAAAAAGAAAGCCTTAGCTCAAGAGCTGATCAAGAAGTTACCGGTGATTCCCTTCAATAATCACGTTATCAAAGCTGGTCTAAGAGGTCGTGTGATTTATGGGTTCAAGGCTGTAGTTAAGGGGTTGATGAATCCGCTTGATTTGGCTATGAATTTGGTGAGAAACAAAGGTCAATTAGGGTAAGCATACGCGCTACGCGCACGCTTATTTAATCTGATTTAATTAGGTTACCAACTTAATCAACCTCAAAATGCCCCCCTTTAAAGGGGGGCATTTTGAGAATTGACTGTGTTTTTTTTAGAGAGTTTTTTTCGAGGAATCCCTATTCGTCCCTCTATTTCTTTGACCTCAGCTCTCAAAAACTACCTAACAGGACTAGGAGTGTAAAAGAACATAGGAGTGCCAAGCCCCCCACTAAGAAAGCTAACCAAGGTTCGCGATTGACCTGATCAAAATACTCATTAACTTTTTGATCATTCGGTTCAGGATGCCAAATCATAGGTTTCATAACCGTTGCTCCCTAATTTTTCCAAAAGATTATGTACTTGCTGTTATCTATCTATATTAAAAGTAGTCCGCAATAAATCAATAGCTATCGCATTAAGAAATATCAAAATAATGCTAGTTTCTGTGTCACAAGTGTTTTAAATTTGTTTACAAAACCTGATTTTGTTTACAAAACCTTATACAAATATCAACATTTGTATCCGACTACTTACCCGCATTTCTCACCAACTTGGAGATTGCTTTCTCTAATAGACTCTACGGGCGTATATTAGCTATAACAAAGGCTTTACGACCTCAGCAAGAGCGGAAGCAACAGATTAAATTCGATATTTTGAGAGTCAGTATTGACTCAAAAAATTGTTCTAGGTGCGTAAATTTATGTATCACTTGCTCTAGTTTGAACGTTCTAATATTTCTTTTTTCTTAAACATTCAACTTGCCAAGCAACAACAAAGGGACTTCCACATAAAAAAACACTCTATCGCACCGAGGAGCTGAGGGAGCTGAGGGAGCTGAGGGAGCTGAGAAAGATAGGGAGCTGAGGGAGCTGAGGGAGCTGAGGGAGCGGGGGGAGCTGAGGAGGATAGGGGGCTGAGGGAGATGAGGTGGAGAAGAAAGAGGAGGAGGTGAGGGAGGGGAGAAAGTAAGGGAGAGAAGAGAGAGTCGAGAAAGGTAGGCAGTGTAG
>JAAHHL010000147.1 GCA_010672185.1 Caldora sp. SIO3E6
ACACACAAACTCTTGCTAGTGGTAGTGGAGATCAAATGGTGAGACTTTGGAAAGTCAGCACAGGGGAATGTTTAAAAATTTTGCAAGGACACAGCAATGGAGTAAGGTCAGTTGTTTTCAGTCCAGATGGGCAAACTCTTGCTAGTGGTAGTGAAGACAAAATGGTGAAACTGTGGAAGACCAACACAGGAGCATGTCTCAAGACCTTGCAGGGACACAGCAATTGGGTCAGGTCAGTAGCATTTAGTCCTGACGGGCAAACAATTGCTAGTGGGAGTTATGACCAAACAGTGAAGCTCTGGGAAGTCAGGACAGGTCGATATCTCAAGACTTTGCAGGGACATAGTGATTCTGTAACCTCAGTCACCTTCAGTCCAGATGGCCAAACACTTGCCAGTGGTAGTGAAGATGGGACAATTAAACTGTGGGATGTTAAGACCGGTAAGTGCCTGAAAACTCTTAGACCTCCTAGGCCCTATGAGGGAATAAACATCACAGGCGCTACAGGCTTAACCGAAGCTCAGAAAGACTCGCTAAAAGCTTTAGGAGCAGTGGAGGATGGGGAATTTTGATTCCAAATTGCCTCCATAACTCCACTCTGTGAACTCTGTGACTCTGTGGTTCGTTCTCTAACCAATTCAGCGCTTAACCCTTCTCCTTATTCTCTATTCGCTCTACCACCTGCAAACCATGATTAGCTGCCATAGCAGAGAATCCAGCAACCTGAAGCCAAGGTAAAAAGTCTTTGACTGAAAGCCGGGAAAAACTAGAGCAGAACCAAACAGCAGCAAGTACGGAAAGACTAACCAAACTCGATTGTAGCAAAATCTTCAATGCTCTCTCCTTGGTGGAAATACCTTAATGCTTTGACTAATTTAAGTCTGCAATTATCACCAAGTTTGAACCAGGGAAAATCAGGAAGTTAGTCATGAACTTAGTCTTTTTGGCTCTTGCCGCGTCTAGAACCCCGACTTCTTGAAGAAGTCGGGGTTCTGGGATAACTGGGAGATCTCGAACAAATCTCTTTTCTTCAAAAAAAATCAACCTTAACTTCCGGTTGCTGAAGTTAAGGGATAGGTAAATCTGAGTTGGGGGAAAAGAGCGATCAGCTACGCTGGTGCCGTAGGCAATCGCAATTCTCCCTTATTGGTTGTCATCGCCGTTATTTTTTGCTACCATCATGGATTGATAGGAAAAGTACGGGCTTATATATAAAAGATAGCTAAGATTTCCCAAAGAAAACTCTTTCTCAACCAACTCCCTTCAAAATTAAGAATTATCACATCCTTGAGATATGGCTAACTTTGACGAGTCTATAGCAATTCTACGACTTGTAAGGTACATCTTCTATTCCCTATTCCCCATTCCCAAGAACTCTGTACCTCACAAGTATGAGAAACGCTATATTCCCTATTAACAATGATTATGAACTCTATCAGTAGATTAGAAAACATATCAGTTAAAGGTTTTCGCCGCCTTCAACAGCTCGATCTTGAGATGAGAAATCTCACTGTCATGATTGGTGCCAATGGTTCGGGAAAGACCTCTTTTTTAGATATTCTTTCAGTACTCGCTGCTTCAGCTAGTGGCAAGTTATACGATACATTACAACTCAAAGGTGGTTTAAACGAAATCCTAACTAGAGGCAAAGCACAGGATCTAGAAATTGCTGCTTCCATGACAGTACCAGAGAGAGAGCCTTTAAAATATAATTTAACCTTATCTCCTAAAGGCTTAGCTTATGAAATTAGGGAAGAAACTTTAACACAGCAGAGTGAGCCCAGTGCCTCTGAGCCATTTAAGTATATTGAATCTTATGGTTTGGATATAAAATATTTTAACCAAGAAGACCGTAAACTTTTGAGACCAAATTGGGAACACAACCCTCTAGAAACATCACTTTCTCAAGTTCCTAAAATGTATCGTGAACCTGAGAATTTGAGGAAGAGCTTTGCTTCCTGTACATATTATGGAGCACTTGATGTTTCAGAGAAAAGCCCAATTCGCCTACCGCAAGCCATTCGCCCTGCCAAGTTGCCTGGTGCCAAGGGTGAAAATTTAGTTTCCTGTCTTTACTACTTACGAGAAACGGATCGAGATAGCTTTGAACTAGTTGAAGATATTCTCTCTACAGCATTTCCCGATTTTAAGCGGCTAAACTTTCCTCCTGTAGCCACGGGAACCCTTTCTATGACTTGGACAGATAGTAATTTTCTTCAACCAATATATCTACATGAATTATCAGAAGGAACATTGCGATTTCTGTGGTTAATTACTTTGCTGCAAAGCCAAAGCTTAACAACAATTACCTTGATAGATGAACCGGAAGTTAGTTTACATCCCGCACTTTTGAAACACTTAGTTTATTTAATGAGAGAGGCTTCAAAGCACACGCAAATTATCGTCGCAACCCATTCAGATCGACTAATTAAATTTTTGGAGCCCCATGAAGTTCTAGTTTGTGATCTTGAAGAAGGTGAGGCAACTATGAAATGGGCTGATACTCTAGATTTAGATAAATGGTTGGAAGAATATAGTCTTGACGAAATTTGGGCAATGAATGTCATGGGGGGACGTCCATGAAAATTGCTATTTTGGTTGAAGGGGATACTGAATTAGCTTTTAAAGGAAAGCTTCATGATTTTCTCAAACAACATTTAGAGCAACGAATGCCCAGACTAAAGTTTATTGTATACGACGGTCGAATTCCCACAGCAGAGAAACTCAGGCGTGTAGTTGAAAACTTACTGACTGGAAAGCAGGCTTATGATGCGGTAATCGCCCTTACAGACGTTTATACTGGAACCAAGGATTTTAAAGATGCCGATGATGCTAAAGCTAAAATGAAAAAATGGGTAGGCAATAACCCAAATTTTTATCCCCATACAGCATTACATGATTTTGAAGCATGGCTTCTTCCTTACTGGAAAACTATTCAAACTTTAGCAAAGCATAATCTTTCTACTCCTAGTGCTTCTCCCGAAACGGTGAATAACCAAAAGCCTCCCTCTTATCGGATTAAGGAAATTTTCAGATTAGGAAAATGTAGAAAGGATTATCATAAGCCTGTTGATGGAGCAAAGATTTTAAAAGACAATGATCTGATGATTGCGATTCAAGCTTGTCCAGAATTAAAAGCTTTTGTCAACCGGATTATTTCTCTGTGTGACGAAACTAAAGTAATTCCTTAACGATTGGTGATGTACTTGCTACAGATAACTTCTCCTTCACTCCCGACTCACGATTCCTTGTTGTAAAACTTCCAACACCTTAGCTAAATTCCCCCCTAATAAAGCATTAACATCTAACCATAAGCCTGGATAAATCTCACTTTTGATAATGCCCTGCTCATCAGGTTGCAGTTTAATATACTTTCCTTGTGTTAACCTAAACCAATCTAATTCCTGATCATAAACTCGCCACACCAAATATTCTTGGACTTGGTTGCGTTGGTAAGCCCTTTTCTTATCCCGCAAATCTATAGAAACTGTAGAAGCAGCGATTTCAACAATTAATTCCGGTGCCCCTTCGACATATCCATCTTCACTAATCGTCGATTGTCCCCCTTCTTTGATTCTCAGTAAAGCATCAGGTTGAGGTTCATTCTCTGCATCTAAACGTACTGTAGGGTTATCGCCTGTTTGTAAATTCGGAGTAAAGGTTTTATAAAAACCAAGCCACAACATGATATCAGCATGAGGCTCTCCATGTTGATTGATGCGTAAAGGCGATCCCATATAAACAATTCCTTCGATTAATTCTGCCTTTTTCAGTTCAGGCATTCTCTGATAACGGGTTTCAAATTCCAGACGAGTCAATTGATCGCCATTTTCTAAAAGAGGACTCAATGTATTTGGTTTAGCGATGGTTGAAGTCATGGCTTGTTCTTCCTCAATCTAATTGTCAAAGATATTTATTTTCCCTACTCTACAAGATTTGCGATCGCTCTAACCTTTACGTCCCTTAATTATACAGCCCTGCGCTCTAACGAAGTACAGTAAATAAAAGTCCCCCTTTTTAAGGGGGATTTAGGGGGATCAACAATGTACCCCATAGCAGAGCAAACTGCTGTATCGCGTCAATGGGGTAAAAAACTTAATCCATTAAGCTTTAAGCTTGCTGATTATTTCCTCAAAATGTAATTTCGCATAACAAGTGAACTAAATTAGAAATAAATGACTCAAAATCAGGAATCAGGAAGTTAGTGACTAACTTAGTCTTTTTGACTATTGCCGTGTCTAGATCCCCGACTTCTTGAAGAAGTCGGGGATCTGGAAGATTTGCGCTTGCTCTAACCTTTACGTCCCTTGATTATATTGCGTAATAGGCTCAAAAACCTTCTATTCTGGCTCGCTAACTCCTGACTTCTCAACCCCACTCAAGCCAAGTTTTGTTGAACTCAGGTTAGATAGTTCATATTGCACCGTTGCCATTTGCTCCCTACTCTCATCTAGCAATAAAAAACCTCCTCCTGCAAGACTCAGTAACCATCCTAGCCAAGTGACAGTAAGGGATAGTAACACGGCTTGTTCAGCACTAAGACCAATTCTGGCAAACAGATAGATCCATAATCCCTCTTTAACCCCTAATCCACCAACAGAAATAGGCAGCACCGTGATTACCGCAACAATCGGAACAAACACCAATAGTTGCCAAAAAGAAACCGGTAATTGGAGTTGCTGAGCAATCAAATAGTGATAGTGAACGATACCCAGATGAATAACCAGGGATAGAAGTGTTGAATAAACCAAAGCTTGCCGGTCCTGAACAAACTGGAGCAGCAGATACTGGATTCGCGCTAAACGTTCTGCTAAACTTCCTAGTTTGAACTTAACTAACCAGGGTTCTACCCAATTTAATAATTGAGGACTCATAACTAGTATGATGCCCCCAACTAAAGCAGCTACTACACTAACAAAGAGGATAATCACATCCCAACTGTCTATTAACCCAAAAGTGAGGGGTAAACTCAAAGCAGCAAGAAGTGAGAGGACAGCTAAACCGCTAAATCGTTCTAAAAAGACAGAAACCAGGCTTACTTGTGAATCATTAGTTACTTGAGTAACACGATAGACTCGATATACATCTCCCCCAAGACTACCGGGAAGAAAAGTATTCAGAAACATCCCTGCCAGATAACTGCTAAACAAAACATTCATGGGAGCAGAATGGTCAGTTGGACGTAAGACGATTTGCCATCGCCAGCTACTCAGTAACTGCAAAATTGTATAGTAAATTAGTGCTTCGACTACAAATACGGGGGATAGTTGCCGAAATTGCTCCCAGGTTTGTTGCAGATCAACTTGCATCAAAGCAAATATCAGTAATCCGACACTAACACATATTTTTAATAAAGGAACAAGTTTAGATTTCATGTAATTTTAGGAGATAGAGAGTAGAAATTACGATATGGCTCAAGTATACTTATTTAATTTTCTTCGTCAGTGTTAAAAATAGCTCCTAAATCACGATTACCTTTAATAACTCGCATAATTTCTATGGTATCCTGACTAAGGCGATAAAAAATAATATAGCCATTAAGGGGTAAACCTCGCAAGGAAGGGCGAATATGGTGGTAACTACGGCCAATTTTAGGAAATTGTACTAAATAATAACATTTTTTATTAAATTGCTTTAATAATTGTTCAGCTGATTTGAGGTTATTTTGAGCGAGATAGTCTGTAATCATCTTGAGGTCTTTAATTGCCTCAGGAGTGATGATATATTGAGTCATTATTAACTGTCTTTATTTTGTTGTAATTGTTCCAGCAATTGATTGATGGCGGTTTCTCCATCAATTCCTTCACCTCGTTCTAATTGTTGGGCTGCTATGTCAATTTTTTGACCTACTTCTTCAACCCACTGTTCATATTGGTTACGTTTTTCTAATAGAGATAAAGCTTCTTCGAGCACATTATCTATACTAGTATATTTACCAGAGGTTATTTGTTGTTGTATCAAGTTTTCTAGCTTCTGATTAAGGATAATGTTCATGGTTTCTGTATGTCTTATTGTCGCAATTTTTCCCTGTTGTCTCTACCCTCACCAACCTAACACCTAACACCTAAAATCCAATAGCTTTTTGAAAAGCATTTTCCCACATAGGAAGAATAAGCTCCCAGCTAAATCGTTCTTGGATATGGGCTAAGCCAGCTTTTCCCATAGTAGCTGCTTGTTGGGGATCGGATAGTAATTGTAAAATAGCCTGAGCTAGGGCTGTTGAGTCTTTTTCTGGAACTAAGAGTCCTGTTTGATTAGCAATAATAATATCAGGAATGCCACCATTCGCACTAGCAATTACTGGCTTTTGATGGGCTAAGGCTTCAATGGCGACAATACCTAGTCCTTCACTTTCCCCTTTGCTATCTACAATGGAAGGAAAAACAAAAATATCGCAACTAGCATATTCTTGGGCTAAGGCTTCGCGGCTAAGGAATCCTAAAAATTCTACATGATCATCGAGATTTAAGGATTGACACAAAACTTTAAAATCTGCTTCGCGATCGCCTTTACCTGCTATCCGTAACTTGACTGCTCGCTCCTGTAACACTAAAGGAAGTGCTTCTAACAAATATTTTAGTCCTTTACGCTCAATTAAGCGACCCACAAACAGCAAACTAGGGGTTGTTTCCGGTGAACGTTCTGGGCAAGATTTTGGTTCAATAGTTAAGCCATAAGGAATCACTGAAACAGGAACATCTACCAGAGATTGGATTAACTTTTGGGTAAAGCTAGAATTGGCAGTCACTACCTTAGCTTGAGGTAACAACCAGCGCAGTATAGAAGCAACAAAGCCAAATTTTTTCGCCAGTAAAAGCTCCGTTCCGTGAAAGGTAAATACCATAGGAATACGGAGTATTTTACTCGTTGGCCAAGCCATTAACCCGTGGGGAAAGGGCCAGTTAACATGGAGTAGATGGGGTTTAGTTTGCCAACAAATCCAAAAAAGTTGAATTGTACCCAGTAGAATATATAAAGCCGCAGAGATATAATGAAGTGGCTGTTTTTGCAGCTTACTAGGGGCTCCATCCCTGACTAAATTTTCCACCGGTTTAGGGCTGTAGCGGAAGCGGTGAACAGTACAGCCATCTAACTCATGGGTGGGAGAAGCTTCATAGGCAGGGGCAAAAATGCTAAACTTAGCACCGGTGGGCTGTAGCCTGACAATCGTTTCTCTGACAAAAGCACCATCTCGCTCGTCTTCGGTCATAGGATAGACCGACGTCATCACTAAGATATGTTGGTTTTGGATTGTTATCACTCAATATCAGCGATCGCTATTTATTTAGCTCAAGGGTAGAGCTAATCTAGATATAGTATCATCATACCAAATCTTACGAAATAAGGCAGGAGGCAGGAGGCAGGAGGCAGAAGGATGGAAGTTTTGCTAACTTTTCAATCGTAATGGTAGGGGTAAAGCACTGCCGCTAGCAGATTACCTCTTGGATAAAGCTTTTTCTTCGCCAATGCTTTACCCTTCCGGATTTATACCAGAGTACTTGATATTCTACTCAATTCGTTCCACAATCCCATGCACACTTCAAAAAATTCAGCTAACCTTTTGAACTACCAAGGTATTTATCCTTGTCCAGTTTGTCGTTTAGGTGAAATTAAATCTCTGTCGTTAATGGAGGCTTTTGCTTGTGATTGCGGCAACAATATTTTTACAGCAGACTTAGACCAACAACTGCTACAATTACCTACCATGCAACCACCCTTAACTTGGTACTGGAATGGTACGGGTTGGCGAAGAGGAGAGCTAGCAGGAAGAGAGTGGAAATGGTATCACTGGCTGTTAGTAGTAGGATTTGTGGCTCTACCAACTACCTTAGTAGCACTTTCCGCCTATATTTTTCCCGCCACTCCAGGCAGTAATTTGTATTGGCTACCAACTGTGTGGATAGGATTAGCCTTTTTGAGCCACTTAGTGATTGTTGGGTGGCTAATAATTGAGTTTTATCAATTTCCGGTTTGGACTTATTTAAGTATCAGCTGGCGGTTACTACTAGAGCGCTGATAATCTTTAAGAATTAAGAATTAAGAATTAAGAATGGAGAATTAAGAATTAAGAATTAAGAATTAAGAATTAAGAATGGAGAATTGAGAATTGGGAATTGGGAATTGGGAATTGGGAATTGGAGGTGTACCTCATGAATGCAAGAACTACTATATATCAGCAGCCAGCCAAAAAGCTGATAGCTGAACGCTGATAGCTGAATGCTAATTAGAATGAAAATAATCAAACGCACCACCAACTGGCTAGAAAATAACTGGGTTACTCCTGCCTATAGTGGCTGGCTACTAGGAACTTTCGGTATCTGTTTTTTTGCCGCTGCTACCAATACTATGGCGGGTTGGCTGTACGTGATTAGTGGTATCATTGCTGCTTTACTGGGACTTGCTGCAATCTTGCCCATGCGATCGCTTCGTAACTTCTCCGTCAGCCGCAAAGCAATTGCACCAGTAAGTGTTGGTGATCAGTTAACCATAGAATTAGCGATCGCTAATCTTTCTTCCCAACCTAAAACTCTTCTACAAGTTTGGGATATTCTACCATCGGAACTAGGACAACCAATGCAAACACCAGTGGAAAGCATTGCTCCCCAAGGTACTCATTACTGGATTTATTTCCATTCTACCGACAAACGGGGTATCTACCATTGGCAAGAAGTACAGCTAAGAACCGGAAATCCTCTAGGTTTATTTTGGTGTCGTCGCAGTTGGAAAGCTCTTGCAAAAGCAGTTGTCTATCCTACTGTTTTATCCCTTAGCAATTGCCCATTAGTAGATGAAATCGGCACAGAAGATAGCATTGAACTCCATAGTCATAGCCGCTCTCACTCCGCTATGGACAACCTTACCAGATCCCTGCGGCCTTATCGCATAGGAGACCCCACTCGTCTGATTCACTGGCGCACTAGTGCTCGTTATGGAGAGTTGCAGGTAAGGGAGTTAGAAGTTTTCACTGGTTCTCAAGAAGTAATCATTTGCCTAGATAGTTCCAGCAGTTGGGAAATGGATAACTTTGAAGCAGCAGTTATCGCCGCAGCCTCGATGTATTTCTACGCTTTAAGTCGTCAGCTCAATGTTAAATTGTGGACAGCTAAAACAGGCTTATTGTCCGGTAACCAAGCAGTATTAGAAGCTCTTGCCGGTACTTGTGCTGGAGAAGCTGCTGAAGTAGCTCAACCACCCTATTTACCCTTAATCTGGTTAACTCAAAACCAAGCTAGCCTTGACTCCCTACCTCCAAACAGCCGTTGGCTACTATGGACATCAACTTTAACTGAGAGTGAAGCAGCACAGCCGGTAAAATTAAGTCATTCTGATGTTGGTTTTGTTATTGATACCACACAGTCCCTACAAAAACAGTTACAACAACCTTTAATGAGTAGCGAACCTAAATAGAGGCTTCTGGGATTTGGCAAGTAATATCAAGTTCGGTTGAATACTTACACTTTGGTTGTAACAAGGCAAGAAGCAAGGTTGAAAGGTAGAAGTAAATTATTATTGTTTAGCCTAACATGATATAGCATCATGTCCAGTAAATCACTTACGATCTAACTTCAATGTACCAAGTAGGTTAAAACTGAACTTGTGGCTTGATAATGTACCAGCTATTTCCCTGCTTCTTCGAGAAATTATACTCACATCTTGCACCAGTACATAAATACTGAACAACTGAAACAATACAGCGCTTTGCGCTGTAACAAAGTACAGCAGACAAAAGTCCCCCTTTCTAAGAGGGATTTAGGGGGATAAACAATGTACCTCATAGCAGAGCAAACTGCTGTAACAATCAATTTCGGTAATGAAACCGTCCAATCTTATCACTTTTCCCTGCTCCCTACTCCCTGCTCCCTACCTTCACAGGTCAATTATCGACTTGGTGCAAGATCTCAGTTATACCAAATCCAGTATACATAGACCCGCTATGTCAACATTGTAGAGACGCGCCATGGCTCGTCTCTACAGGATTTAACGGTTTGCGAAAACGGGGTTGTCTAACCCAGATTTGGTATTAATTGTATAGCCGATACTTTATTTTCTTGCAAGTCCCTCAGTGAATCATTGACTCAATAGATTAGCAACCTGCTCAGCCGCAGTATAAGAAATATTGGCGCATGACCTAGTACCGTAAGAGCTAAGAGTACTTATCCGCTTGGCGCTGAGCATTTTGGCAAAATCTGTCGAAGCCAGTTCCTCAATAGTCATCCCATCCTTGCAGTTCTGCCCTTTCTTTAGGTTTCTCGCATTCCGAAAATCTTTTGTTTTGCCAATAATTGGCTGATACACCATAGCTTTACACCAAGCAAAATCCTTGGGTTGGTGAACACCATGCTGATACAAAGCTGCCTCGTAATAGTCTTCTCTGGGAATAGAGTCAAGACGTGCTTCAATGTACTCAGAACTTTTGCCTTGTCTCTTCCAACTTCTGACAGTTCTTTGACTACGTTTAATCATGCTACTATTTGACTTTGTGTAGATTATGTGATAAAGCCAAAAAGTGACAAATGCTTCCTATATAGGGA
>JAAHHL010001470.1 GCA_010672185.1 Caldora sp. SIO3E6
TCCGTAATAATACCACAAAATTAAGCGATTAGCTTCGCTAGTGCTGTAAGTAATCGCACTGGCAAGATGCCAGTTCCTTGTCTCTTCAAATCCCCTAAGTCGGGAAGAAACAAGGTAAAATTCTTCCTCTCCGCGTCTCCGTGTCAAAATCCCCTCCTGCCAAAAGCCTTGGCCTTAGATTAATTCAATCTAAAATTCCCAGCAGGACTCGGACTAAACTATCCAAATCATCAGGAACTCTAAACAAATTAAGATCTTGAGTAATCTGTTGTTGACTACGCTCTAGTTTACCAAAGCGCCAGACATCACCAATGGTCACTGCCCCATAAAACACATTCTGTTCTTCGGTATGAGATAGGGCAATTAACTCAACCGCTAACTGAGTAAATCCTCTCGTCAAATCATCCTTTTTGGCTTCAATAACCAGTAAATTGTTAGTTGAGCGCAACAGATAATCCAGATTACCCTTAAGCCAGTTATTGACATTTAAAGGATATTCAATGCGCATTTGACATTGGCAATAACGAATCACCTCCAACATAATGGGAGATACCAGAGTCTCTCTTCTAGCAGTTTCATTGCTCAAACTGATCAAAGGTAGGATATCTTCTATTCTTTGCTTAAGTTCTGGCAGTCGGTTGAGCTGCTTAGTTGTTTTCGGCAAGCAGAGGCGGGATTTAATCAGAGAATAGTCGAATTCAGCTAGAATATCATCAGCCTCATAGGGTAGCTCGAAGTAAGACCGAAAAGTGTAAGAACAACCTTCTTCCAGGATTTTGATTTTCGCCATAGTGGATTAAATTAGGTGGTAGGTGGTAGGTGTTAGGTGGTAGGTGATAGGTGGTAGGTGTTAGGTGATAGGTAAAGTTTTAGAGAATTTTCCGCAAGCTCTATAGTGTTTTTCAATAAATATAAGAAACATTGCCAAACCTCAAAGTCCCCCTTTTCAAGGCTATAGCAGTCGCCAGGGTGGTTAAGACATTCTCAGGTAAGGCAAGTTAACAAGGGGCTTAAGCCCCTTGTCCTAATCGCCTTGGCGGTTGCTATAACCCCCTTCTGTCACTTTCCGAAATTCTGACGAAATTCCGTCATTACAGCCAACGACACCTAACGAGAGAATCAGGGTTTGACCCCCATTTTTCGGAGAGTGACAGAAGAGGGATAAATCTCAAAGTCCCCCTTTCAAAGGGGGATTTAGGGGGATAATGTACACCACAAGTCATAGCATTGCTATATCTCCCTGTTGCCTTTTCCCGAATAACTGTGTTTACATCCCCAATAGAAACCCTATATGTAGGGCTTACTGAATAAGTGTGTAAGCCTTGTATAACATGGCTTTTAGTCATTTTAAAAGCTCAATAAGTGCAAGTTTTTTGTATCGATAGGCTCATTTTCCACAGCACAAATGATGAACATCTTGTGCTCTTCACAACTATAGCGCTACGCGCTGGCGTATTTACAAATACTCCCATGGCAGCTGTGTCACACTGGGTACCGTTCATTAAGACTGTAACAATACCAGCGAGTACTGCTATATTATCTCCCTTGTCTTCCTTGTCCTCCTTGTCCTCCTTGTCCTCCTTGTCCTCCTTGTCTCCCTTGTCTGACTTATTCAGCAGATGTAGTTTTCAGCAATCCTACTGACTGAATCTTACCCAAGTCTTGTCTTAACCCAGCAATCAAATTGGAAGACAAAGGGAATGCCGGAGCCATCTCTCTCCTTTTATTCTAAAAGTTAAGCTATTAGTTAAGAAATTCAGCCTCTAGAGAGATGGATCATATACTGAAATGGGTTGCATCATTACCAGTTCTTGCCTCCTGCCTTCTGGCACTAGGAGCAGTAGCTCAACCTCCAGGAGGAAATCCTCCCCCCAACACTATAGAAGGAATTGAGGAAGAAATTATTCCTAACC
>JAAHHL010001471.1 GCA_010672185.1 Caldora sp. SIO3E6
ACCGATCTAATAATAACTGGCTCCTCAGTAAGATTAGAGGTATACTCAGCCAGTGTTGCACTTGCTTGTGTGATGTCAATCATCTTCATAAATTGTATACCTCTCCCGCAATAAGGACTTGATTTCGTTCCTTGATACCAACCGCGTTGATATACACAACTGGCTCAGGTTCCTCCTCTACATCATAATAGATCCGCAAATCGCCGATTCTTAGTTCCCAAAGAGCAAGAGGGTTAGGACGCATTAGTTTGCGATTTCTTGTCTCTACAGTAGGCTGATACATCAGTTGCTCATCAACCCCATCAATTACAATTACTTGCTGTCGGGTTGTAAGGGATTGTAAATGCGTTTCTGACTCTGGTGAATACTCTATACGGTAGGGCAACTTGCATTCCCCTGATTTATTTACTTCTATCTAGAATACCAATAAGCTTATCAAGATTTGAGCCATTCACCAAGAGAAATGTCAGCGAGACGATCGCATGTCTGTCAGTCACAGTACCGGAAATCATTGCTCACCCGCTCCATCACACCACCGAAAGAAGCTGCTACATTATAACCGATGCGGATTCCAAAGAGTCTTGCATAGGGGGACTTTGCCTGAAGGTTTTTAGCTGCTTTTAGCCCAGTTTCATCAACTTCATACTCAGCTGTCTCAACATTGATGATGACCATTTTGCCAATATTTTCCTTTGTCTCAACCTTTTGGCGAATTCCGCCTTCGTAAATTCGGTAGGCTCGTACTGTCAAGTTCTCATCCTCATCTGACTTTGAGGGTTCGATAATATAATGGAATTGCTCATTATCAAAAGTTAAATACACCACATATTTACCTTTTCCACCACCGACAGCCATATGAGTTTCACTGTCTGTTTCTAAAGTGACTAAAGTCTTGTGATATCCGTCTAGTTGGTTGATTGCCGCTTCGATTTCTTGCCATCCTCTCACTGGCTGCACGGAACCGTTGTTCTGATTTCCTTGCCAATCTTCAACCGAGAATTGTGAAATGAACATCGCAACCTCACTTTAATTTAATTACTTCACGACTACTAGGGGTGATCACTAATTTTCACAAAAGTAGGTTGGGTGAAGCGTTTTTACGATTTTAAAAGATAATTGTGGGAAGCGACGAACAAGCGAAATCCAACGTTACAGGTTATTGTTAGGTTCCGCTTTGGCGACCCCCAACCTACAAGATCATGCGATCGCACTGATATTGGTATGAAGTAAAGTAGTAGTCAAGCACAATAATTGCGGCAAAAGTAGGTTGGGTGAAGCGTTTTTACGGTTTCAAACGATAATCTTGGGAAACGACGAACAAGCGAAACCCAACGTTACGGGTTTTTGTTGGGTTCCGCTTTGGCGACCCCCAACCTACAAGAGCCGCGATCGCACTGATATTGGTATGAAGTAAAGTAGTAGTCAAGCACAATAATTGCGGCAAAAGTAGGTTGGGTGAAGCGTTTTTACGATTTTAAACGATAATATTGGGAAGCGATGAACAAGCGAAACCCAACGTTACAGGTTATTGTTGGGTTGCGCTTCGCTTCACCCAACCTACAAGAGCCGCGATCGCACTGATATTGGTATGGAGTAAAGTAATCATCAAGCACAATAATTGCCGCAAAAGTAGGTTGGGTGAAGCGTTGTTACGATTTTAAAAGATAATGAGTGGGAAGCAACAAACAAGCGAAACCCAACGCTACCGGTTATTGTTGGGTTGCGCTTCGCTTCACCCAACCTACAAGAGCCGCGATCGCACTGATATTGGTATGAAGTAAAGATAACACCAAAAACACTCGGCTCTTTTTATCGGAACGAATGGCATTAAGCAAATCGGTGACTTTTCTTAACCTTTTATTCCCGGACTGTACCTCTACCTCCGCCTCAAGAGGAATATAAGCATCTGGA
>JAAHHL010001472.1 GCA_010672185.1 Caldora sp. SIO3E6
TAGTCATTGTGTTTTAAGTCTATCACCTAAGTTGTGGGGGCGGTTTAGTATAGTAATTGTAGCTAGAACTTAAAAACTCTGCGATCGCTCCTTTTTGGGCCTGAAAGTGCTTAAAAGCAAATCTATATGACTAAGTCCCAAAGCTTCAAATCCTTATCAATCAAGGATATAAGTGCTTAAAAGCAAATCTATATGACTAAGCTCCAAAGCTTCAAACCCTTATAAATCAAGGATATAAGTGCTTAAAAGCAAACTGAAATCAGCTGGATAGGGTAATTTGTCCAGAGAACATTCGAGGGTTTTACGGTGTTGATACGGAATCATCGCTAGTCAAAATTGAAGCGATCGGTTACAAAGAAGAAAATACACTCTTTATCCACGGTGAGGAGTACGATTTATGAAAACCATTACCCTTTCAGAAGAGCCTGCTGAGATTAGTTCAGTATTTGAGCAAGCTAATGATGAAGATGTGATTATACAGTTGGCTGACGGACGACAGTTTATGTTGAGTGCAATCGATGATTTCGATATTGAGATTGCGCAAACACGTCGAAATCAGAAATTAATGGCATTTTTGGAGCAACGATCCAGACAAACTCAGACTATTCCACTTGATGAAGTCAAACGTCAATTGGGTCTTAGCTAGCACCAATAGCCAAATTATAGTTTAAGGGTTTTACTGTAAATGATTGAAACTCAACATACTGTTGAGATTTCAGAAAGCTGAAAAATATTGTTTCTTGGCGAATAGTAGAAGTGATAATAGCAGACCTTAACAATAAATTACTGGAGTATCACGAAAAGTTCCCATTCTTTGGGATAGTTCTGTTTACTGAAGCTCATCCCCATGTTGTTAAAGCATTGAAAGACCAAGAGTACTATGCTGCTCTTCATGAAATCAGTGGTGATTCAATTGCAATTTTTGCAACAATGCTATTTCGTGGACGATTAGTGTATCCTGATTTCCCACCGGGAGTGGTAGGTATGTTTGTTCCAATTTGGCAAGAGCCTGTTCAAAATAAAGAATTGTTGTCTTGGTTTGATATTAAAGACAGCCAAAAACTACCTATGTTTGTTCTCTTCGGCTTTGAAAATAGTTTGTTGTACTACCGAAAGCATTCTTTAAAGGATTCCTCTGTGCAAGAGTCCTTTGATTCCTTGCGTGAGGTTTTATCTTTGGTTGCTACAACAATACAAGACAACGCGAATACTGATTCAAAAAGCCTATTCAGAAAAGCCAAGTGGGAAATAAGTAAATTGCAATTTAAGCGTCAAATTAAGGATTTAATTGGAGTAGTTTCGCAGTTTCGGGGAGTGAGTGGACTATAAGATATGGGTAGTGCTCTTGAAACGTAGCTTGCTTCGGTGTAGGGTAACTCAACGATGTCGAAAGACCCCCTTTGAACAAAATCATAAGGGAAGCTACCAAAAACGAAACTCAACACCGAGAGAATTAGCGTTGGGTTTCGCTTCGCTTTAACCAACCTACAAGATTTAGTCCACAAAGCGTGGACTTAAGCTATTAGCCAGGGGTTTGAACCCCTGGCGGCTAAAGCAATTGGTGCAAAATTAGAGTTAAACCAACAATTTCAGTCTCGGCAAGTCACTACAAAGCAACAAACTGATCAAGCACCTCCCCGCAACTTATCCAACACACTACGATCCTCCAAGGAAGAAGTATCTCCAGCCACTTCTTCCCCTGCTGCCAAATTCCGCAACAAGCGCCGCATAATCTTCCCTGAACGAGTCTTCGGCAGGGCATCGGTAAAGCGAATTTCACCGGGACGCGCGATCGCACCAATCTCTCTGACTACATGTTGCTTAAGTTCTTTTTGTAGTTCCTCACTAGCATCAATACTACCACTCATCAGGGTTCGCGATCGCGAAATATCAAGCCACACAGTAGTGC
>JAAHHL010001473.1 GCA_010672185.1 Caldora sp. SIO3E6
CCCTTCAAATCCTCCTTCCAATGGCATATACACCGCCAATGCCTCGGACTTTTCCAGTTCGCGGATGAAAGATTTGCCAGTCGTGAGCAGAGCCATCTCTATTTCCTCTTGCGCCTTAAGTTTTTTGAATTAGTCTTAGCTGTCTATTATAGGCGGCAAGGGGTGTTAGGTATTAGGCATTGGTGACAAGTTAAAGGGTCGCGCATTTTGTCAACTCACACATACAGCGCTTCGCGCTGTTACGAGGTACAGTAAAATTGACGAGGAAGAAATCTATCAAATCTTGACAATTTATTCAGGTGTACCTCATTGCAGCGGTAAGCGCTGTATAGCGTTTGGGCACTAACAAAACCCTATATATGGACATAACCAATAAGTCAGAAAAATTTACCCTCTAAAGTCATAAAGCGATCGCTTGGGTTTCACTTCGGGTTCCACCCAACCTACATTTTTAGGTGTGCCACGCCACTACTGCCGTGGCTGCTGCCTGTTGCCTGTTACCTCTTCACCTCTGCAAAAGGATAAGCTAAAATACCTAAAATTTTATCTACTTCCTTGATATAGTAATCACTCAAGTCAATAGAAACTATTTGAGCGGTAAGCTTCAGAAACTTCCATGCTGTGCCGGTAGTTACTGCTCCATAAATACTTTTTACTTTATTTCCCTGTTGTTGATTAAATCTTTGAGCAGCTACCATTTCTGCAATACATTGCCCAAGTCCTCCTTTAATATTTTCGTTCTTAGCTTCTACCAGGGTTACTACCGGTGAGCGGATTTCATAGATTTCGCGAGAAGCAGTGAGAATATAATCACAATATCCATTCAGTCCAACTTCCGGCTCAACGGTAAAATCAGTCCCGGAGAAAAAGCTGACTTGAAAGTCAAAAAGGCGTCTCACTTCTAGCAGCACTGGGGAAATAATTAACTCAGAACGAGCTTTTTCTGTATTAATGGCGTTGGCTAAGGGTAAATACTCATCAAGTGTTCTTTTGAGATAGTCGCTAGGCTCGATTGGCTCTAATTCGGTGAAGAGATGCTGTGTGTCATCAACTGTTAGCTCAAATGCAGTTGTGACTTTCAATAAGGTTTTAAAATCACTGTATGCCATGGTTTGATGATCTGGGGATGGTGCTGGGCAGGTTTTAATCGGAATATTCGGGTCAAATAGGCTAAATTGTCGTCGCTAAACCCGCCCCTACAATATGTACAATTTAATTCATATTAGACATAAATCTTCCTTTGTGTCCTTTGTGCCTTTGTGGTTTATATTCCCAGTCTCCATAGCTGTTCTATTTGAGCGCGATCGCGTGAGCCAATTTATGGTGTGCTCATTGATGGGTTAGTATAGTAGAAATATCGACTGCGGCTTACAAACCAATTGAGCCAGTGATTGAGGCTCAGGTGGAGGCAAGGATGGTGAGGGTAGTAGCTTGTCTGAAGCCAGTTTTGACTTTTAAGGCGTAGGGCAGAAAAATAAACTGGACAAAAATAATAAAGTTATATATAATGAAAAATCGTGGTCAAATCCAGATTGTTGTCAAGCAACCCTGGTAAGAGTAAACAACTTACTCATTATAAATTGGCCTAAAGTATGTACCTAAGTCAGAGCGGTTGATTGATTCTGCCTCAGATATAAGGTAATCTCACGACAAAGCAAAGGTTTAAGGATCGATTGAGATCTATTGAACAATTGCGTTCGATCTAGGTATACTTGCACTTGCGTCTCGAAGGGATACTGAGAGTTAACTGCTTAAGTCCCGACGAATTAAGGCGTTATCTTAGCCAGTATTTAATAGACAAGTTCGCACAAGCTGGCTTCTAAGATCTTGTAAAGCTAGCAAAAGGTAACTGTCTCCTCAACAGAGGAGATTGTCTAATGTTGACAAAGGCAACTTAGTTTGA
>JAAHHL010001474.1 GCA_010672185.1 Caldora sp. SIO3E6
TCGGACGAATAGCCGCAATCCGCCCTAGTAACATCCGTGCTGCTTGGGTGCAAAAATGACGGTCAAATGTCCAAATTCCCTCAAATTGCCGCGCCTGATCCATAGGGGTAGGTAGGGAAGTGGTTTGTTCTTGACATACTATACATGCTGCATACTGCTCTCCGATAACTATTAGATGCCATTCTTGAGCCAGGTGTTCATCTGCTTCTAAGGGGATATATTCATAAGCTTGTGAGTCTTCTGCTAGGTTAGACTCTGCTTCTGGTACAGCCAGTACATAAACCTGATTTGTACGTTGGGCAATCTGGCGATAGCGGTGTACCTCTTGGCGAAAAAAGCACTCCTGCTGAAAGTTAGCAATGACTAAAGGAGAGTCTGTTCTTGCTAAAATTAAATCCTCGATAGCGTGTGAAAGGGCTGTTAAAGAAGATTTAAAATAGCTCTGAGGGCGCAAATCTGGCAGAGCCTGGAGTAGCTCCTGTAGCAGTGAACTTGGGGTATTCATTAGATGGATTTGGTTTCAAATTCTATGAGACCTCTAGTAAAAGTCTGGTAGTCAGGGGAGACTCACTCAAAGAAAATTAGCTGTCTGATAATCGGTTGTTTCTTCTAATGCTGCTTCAATTGCCGGATTTAAGCGTACATTCTGCACAATGGTCTTACTGAGGTCTACCTGACTCAATATTGCTTCAGTGAGAACTGCATCAGTCAAGTTAGTGTCAGACAAATCAGCTCCGGTAAGGTCTGCACGATGTAAGAAAGCTCCCGTCAAGTTTGCTCCCTGTAAATTTGTATAGCGTAAGTCTGCTCCACTCAAGTCTGCTCCCCGTAAGTCAGCCAAGGACAGCTTAGCTAATCTCAAGTCTGCTTTTGCTAGGAGAGCTCCCCTCAAATCGACTTGGCTCAGATCTGCCCGAATGAGAATTGTTCCCTTCAGGTTGCTCTTTACTAGATTGGCATCAGCGAAATTAGCTCTCCACAGAATTGCACCAGCTAGGTTGACTTGGTGAAGGTCTAACCCACTGAAATCCCTCTCTCCCCTTGCATAGCGCTCCAAAAGCTCACCAGTATTCATCGCAGTTTAAAATTTTGTCTTTAAAGAAAGTTTGCCTTTATTACAACTTATTGTAACAAAGCTTAACTTTAAATGTAAATTTTTATTAAAAAATGCTACGAATATAATTTATGCATGAGCTGATTCAATAGTACATTGCCCGGGTGAACGAAATTTTGGTTGGGATTTCCATTCGAACCGTCTCCGCGTCCGGTGCGTCCGGTGCGTCTGCTTCTTGTTTCCCCAACCCTTTTTTCGCTCACCCGCATTGCCCACCTAATCTAGAGAATCAATAATAGCGATGCTCTAGAGAATACCAGCATTAGCGAGACCTAAAATAAAGCCAGCACCAAGAATGTGACCAAAGCTAGTGGTTGCTAATAGTTCAGCGAAGCCAAATTTTCTCAAAATGTCAGGCTTACTCTCACCAGCAGGTAAATCTGGTCCGACGCCAGCATTTTTGATCGCAAAGCGACCAACGATAATGGCAAATAGGTTACATGAAATCATCACCAGTCCTACCGTGGGACTCCATTCTATGGTTGTTGGAGTAGTGGCTAGAATTGAGTAAATCAAGTGATGTTCTCCTTTGTTGGCTTATATAGATAAAGGAATCATAAAAAACTATTAGCCAAAAATTCTCAACTTGTTTTAAGAATTAACAATTGCACCAGCAGTTTGGCTCCCAGGATTCGACCCCACACCCTACACCCATTGGTGACAAGTTAAGGTAAAAATGTCGTTGTCAAGGGAGACGCGGGGACACGGGGACGCGGAGATGAGGAACTTGTCACCAATACCCTAAACCCTACACCCCTCGCCGTCAGGCGCTGAGAACTATAA
>JAAHHL010001475.1 GCA_010672185.1 Caldora sp. SIO3E6
ATTCCCACCTTGGGGGAACTCATTGTTCAAAAAGCAATGGAAAGCCAGGGGACTCTCGCCGAGACAATCTCTCTCTCTTCGGCCTAAGTTTTCGCGGCGAGCGACCCCTGGCTTTTTGAGAAGTTACATATTTTAGATGTTCGCTGTTCTTAAGTTGCGCGATTAGATGAATTAAATTGTGATATTGTAGGGGCGGGTTTAGGGATAATCTGGGAAGATGCAAGATAACTTCAGTACAAAACCAGCCCTGATTTTAACCGCTAGACAAGGTAGATAAGGACAGGCAAGATGCCTATTCCACAAGACACCCTACGATAGGTACATTTTTTCAGAGTAAATCACCTTACTCCCGCGATTTTCAGACGGATACGATAAAGGCTAGTTCTGGCAGTAATATAAAGAGTCTGATAGTCACTGTCTCCCCAAGCGATATTAGCGGGTGCTTCCGGGGTTTCAATAATGCCTAGTAGGTTGCCCCTGGGTTCAAAAACCCAAACTCCTCCAGGTCCGGTACTATAAATATTGCCCTTAATATCTACTTTCATGCCATCTGCTGCCCCTTCTTTACTAGGGGGTTTAAGTTCGGCAAAAAGTTTTCCCTTCTCTAACGTTCCGTCTGGCTTAACATCAAAAACACGAATATGACCCTTTTGTGAATCATTGATATATAATTTAGTTTCATCTGGAGAAAAAACAATACCATTAGGGCGAACAAAGTCATCGACTAGCAGAGTTAATGTGCCATCTGGTGCTAGGCGATAAACACCATAAAATCCTAATTCCTCTTGTTCCGATTTGATGCCATAGGGAGGATCGGTAAAATAGATACTACCATCGGATTTGACTGCTAAATCATTGGGACTATTAAGCCGCTTCCCTTGGTAGTCGCTAGCTAAGGTAACAACTGTTCCATCTTGTTCAGTACGAGAAACGCGACGATTATTGTGTTCAGCAGTAATTAAACGCCCTGAGAGATCTAAGGTGTTACCATTAGCTTTGCCAGAAGGCTGACGAAATATTTCAGCCTCTTGCTCTGGTTGCCATTGATAAATAGTATTAGCTGGAATATCACTAAAAAGCAGAAAACCGTTGGGATGCCACACAGGTCCTTCGGTAAACTTAAATCCTCCTGCTACCTTTTCCACTTGGCTATCAGGAGCCATAATTTCTCCCAGATTAGCTTGTTTGGTGGAGAATTTGTGTACCATTATATGTCGGTAAGTTTCACCGGGAGGCAAGATAACCGAAGGAAAATTAGGCTGATTGACTGCATCGGGAAAATGTTGTGTTTCTAGGCACAAACCTTGATGATTTTGGTAAACCACATCTCCTTTCCCTGGGATTTCCTGCTTACCAAAATTTCCCGAATAAAACTGCATTCCTGGCTGATTAGTGTACAGTTCCATTACCCTACCAGACTTAGGTTCATACACAGTAGCAGCTAGTTGCAGTTTGTCCGATTTACCGTTCAAAACATAATTAAGATCGTAGCCTCCTGGATAGTCTTGCTTCAAGGAGTTCCTCAGTTGCTTGATTCCCTCCCCAATCACCTGAGGCTGGGTGAAGTCGTAGGGGGTATTTTTAACCGATTGAATCTCTCCTGTAGGTATAAGTTGTTTATCGGTAGGGGTATAGTTATCGGCGTTGATGGTTAAATATTGTCCTAGAATATTCCCAGAAGCATGACCAGCCAAGTTCCAATAAGAGTGGTTAACGAGGTTAATCGGGGTAGACTTATCGGTAGTCGCCGTCATTTCCAACTTCAACTCGTTGTTGTTAGTCAGGGTGTAAGTGACTGTCACAGCTAAATTACCAGGATAACCTTCTTCCTCATCAGCACTGAGATAGGTTAGCTTCAAGCCTACTCCATCAGCACTGTTAATCGGTTCAGCTTCCC
>JAAHHL010001476.1 GCA_010672185.1 Caldora sp. SIO3E6
TGAAAATGCTTAGCTCATTTTCAGCAAATTCTCATTATTCTCTTATTCCCATACCTAGCATTTTTTTGGGAAGCAGTTTAACCAGAGAGTGACTTTACTGAAAATTTACCAAACTACCCTCTAATCTTTATCGCATCTTTAAATTAAATCTTGCCCTCAAACTGCTGGTACCAGATGATGTTACCGACGACGGTGACAACTAAGGTGATACCTCCTCCCAATAAACCCAGCATTGGGTTGTAACCACTATTACTGAGATTCTTCATCCATAAATGGGTCAGCTCTGAGGATACTAATAGATCTGCAACGAGTGGAAAAAGATACATCAGAGCTGCACCAACAATAAGCCAGCCTACCATAGAGGCGAGAAGAAAGATGGTCTTGGCTGTAGATTGGCTACCCATAAGTGATTACTTTCAGCACCGCCCTTTGAGCGATCGCACTAAAGAACTAAGAGTTTAGATTAGTATACAGCAGTTCTCAAATTTTTAAGGTAAATTTTAATTTCACCCTAATGTACCCAAAGTCACTAGTTTATGCTTAAAAATTACAAAAATAACGATATCACTGCAAAAGAGATTAATGTTATCAACTATGCGATTTTTCAGAAAAGTACCCCTTCCTGTCATCCTGATAGTGCCATTTGTCCTACAAATCTTCGGTGCGGTGGGACTGGTAGGTTATCTCTCCTTCCAAAATGGACAAAAAGCAGTCAACGAACTTGGGACTAAGTTGAGTGGCAAAATTACCGATAACATTGAGCAACATGTCCAAAACTACATAGAAATTCCTCGTCGATGGCTACAGCTGAATGCTGCTACTATCCATAGTGGGGAGAATTTAGAAGAGTTGTCTAGCCTGGAGCGCTTATTCTGGCAGCAGCTTCAAGCTACTGATTTTAAGGCTTACATTTATTTTGGCAGTCAACAAGGAGAGTTTATTGGCATTGAACCCCGTCAGACTGGGGAAACTTTGCTGAAAATTAAGGATCAATTTACAGTTTCTGACAGACAAATTTATAGCCTGGATAATCAGGGGAAGCGGTTAGAACTCATAAACACAGATAGCTATGAGCCGCACACTCGTCCCTGGTACACAGCTGCAGAAGAATCCGGTGAATTTATTTGGAGTATCTACCTGGATGCTTTCCAACCGATATTTGTCACTACCCCAGCATTGCCGATTTATGACCAAGCAAATACTTTCCAGGGAGTCATGGCAATAGATTTGCCTCTAACTAAAATTAACGATTTTTTGAAGAAACTGCAAATTAGTGATTCGGGGAAAGCTTTTATTATTGAACGCTCTGGAGCAATTGTTGCTACTTCTACCGAGATGCCACCATTTGTTACCATTGACCAAAGGCAGAAGCGATTATTTGCTAATGAGCATCGAGATCCATTAATAAAAGCTACCGCAGAGCATTTATACCAAAATTTTGACAATTTAAACCAAATTAAAGTAGTAACGCAGCCTAACTTTGAGATTGAGGGAGCGGGACACTTTCTCCAAGTTACTCCTCTGCATTATGAGGGTGGTTTGGACTGGCTAATTGTGGTAGTTATTCCTGAATCTGACTTTATGGAGGAAATTAATGCCAACAGAAATACAACAATTTGGTTATGTTTAATCGCATTGGTGGTAGCAACAGGATTAGGGGTTCTTACATCCCGTTGGATTACTCAGCCTATTTTACAACTTAAGGATGCAGCGCAAGCTCTGGAACGAGATTTGGAGCAAGGACAATTAGAGCAAGAAGATTTTGATGAGATACGAGTAGCGGAACGCTTCGAGGAACTTGGTGTGCTAGCTAGGGCTTTTAACAGTATGAAGCGTCAGTTGCAGCAATCATTTACCACACTAGCAACAACTAACGAGCAATTGGCAGAGCAAAG
>JAAHHL010001477.1 GCA_010672185.1 Caldora sp. SIO3E6
CTGTTCCAGATTTAGGCTTTCCCCGCCGCTGATAATAGGATATAACTTTGCTAGCGATTAATTCTGCTGGAGCCATCACCAAAACTTGCTCAATGCGTTGCGCTAGGGGTAAATTTCCAACTTGCCTCACGTCTATTAAGTGACGGTTACCCAATTTTTGTACTTGATACAACCGATATCCTTGTCCTTCCTTAAGTTCCCGCACACTTACAGCAATATAAAATCGCCCTCTCAAATATTCACGCAACTCCTCAACTAACTCTGGTGCGCGAATTGACATTAAATCAATATCCTGAGTCATGCGGGGTTCGCCTACATAAGCATTGACTGCCTGTGCCCCAAAAACCACTACATCATCGCGCTCTCGTAAAAATTCAAACACCGCAGTTTGGATGGTAGCTAGTGGTAAGGATTCTTTAGTCATAAACTCTTGGAAGCTCAGGATATCAGTGCCTAGCATGATAGTTACAATTGAAATTTAACAAATTAAATCTAGCAGTTCGATCGCGTATTAATTTTATTGTTTCTCTAATAACAACTCTGTTTGACAGTATTTAGGTTTTTCTGAAATACTCGAAATTTTATAACGAGTCATAGATTCAACAATGTCTACCTCTACAGCTTTCAAATATTTATAGCATTGTGGCGGTTGAAAATTAGACCAATTTTTCCTCAGTTTTTCTAGTTTTATTGGTTTGTCAAATTTAAATGTTTCTTTTAAGAAGATAGCAAAAGCTGTTGCTGAATTTTCGTAATAATCGTTAAACTCTTGGTAAGTAACTCCTGCTTCATCTTTAACAACTTGCCAAAGTTTATCTGGAACCATTTCAACGACTTTTTCCACCTCAATCCAGCCTACTAAAGCTTGTTCAGGAGAAGTTACATAAACAAGGATAAAATCGCCATGATTTAGATGGCGAGGTCTGACTCTACGCAGCTCAACCCGCTTATCGCCCTCAAATATCATGCTTGCGTATTTATGATGGATCGATAGGAGAAGAATGTTTGGCGACATCAGACTCATTTCTCTGTAAGATTTGAAGTTCCTATATTATATATTATACTGAAGGCATTTGGTGTTATTCTATAAGGCCATTGAAATGAAACTTTTTGTTCCACAATCTGTTGAATCTCTATTAATTCTATTGGTTTACTAAATAACTCTGTATCACTGAATTTAATTGCCATTATTTCTCGTTCAAGGTCATTCTTTGCTGTTTGTAAAACATTTTTAAATTCATAGATGCCAAGTCTTCTAAACCGCTTGTATAGCTCTTTCGGTTTACCGATCACAATCTCATCAATTCGAGAACAAGCTCTAATTGCGCTAACAATATAAGAACTGTTTTCGGAATCATTATCTTTGCTAACATACCATAAAATTCTACCTGGAGCTTCCAATCCACCTGATGGTTTCCTTGAACGGTAGTACACCAGTTCACGTCTAAGTGCAAGTTCTTCTTTTGCCCCAAATAAAGTTGCTTCTGCTAATTCTTTATCAAATAGATTTTGTGCCCACCAGGGTTTAATAGGAATAACAAAAGTAGGAATTGTCGCATCAGTAATCTTTGCAGGATAAAGCGTTTTTTCAAGATCTGCCATTAGTCTTGTATTGTTAATTGAGTTACGATCTGACAATACTTTTACTAAAGGATAATATTGCTCGTAGTCTTTATTTTTTTGTTGACACAGCTCAGAGATGTAGGAAGAAGTATCTACTGAATTTTTAGAGATAGCTAAGTTCATTTTGAGCCATCCATTTTCAGTTTCTAGAAAACGGTCTTCTTGAAGTGCGATAATAGTATTACTTTCCAAGTATGCTTCAGTAATTCTAGTAAATTGCCTTTTTTCCTTAGCAGCAGTCGATAAACACTGAAAAATACAGTGACGGAGG
>JAAHHL010001478.1 GCA_010672185.1 Caldora sp. SIO3E6
TCCCCAGTATAAAACGCCGGAAAGGTAGCATCGTCATAGTTGCTTCTATTACTGATACTACCTCCAAGGAAGTTCTCCACACCCTTCGAGGTGTCTGAGAAGCCTGGTGCTGTACCTGTACTCAGGTCAGCGTAGGAGCGTCACATTGTCGATAGAATTACCAGAAGAGGCTATGGCTTTATCTTATATCAAGTTCGGATAATCACTTATAATTCCCTGCCACCGTGCAAACTTCTTTCTTCCCTTCTGACTTCTGACTCCTGACTCCTGACTCCTCCCTCGTTATTTATAACTATTCAACCGAACTTGATATTAGATCTTGCAGCAAGTCGAAAACTAATCTGAAAATAGACGCGGGGACGCACCGGACACGGAGAATTGAAATCCCACGCAAAATTTCGTTCACCCGGAGGGATAGCCGCCCGCCGCTTCTTGTTTTTTTTACAAATAACAAACAACAAACAACAAATAACAAATAACAAACAACTCTCAAGCTAAATCCCAATTTAGCTCACTGCCATCAACTTTCAGCCAGTTGTAAAGAGTTCTTCGCTCACTTTGGCTCAAAATGTCGAGATGTTCTCGTTCAAAAGAGTAAGTTTTACCCCGAATCTCGCAGCGCAAAGCATAAGCCTTATTCTTTGACCGCATTATTTTACCCTGCTTGGCTTCAGTAATATTAAAGCTGACTAACAACTTTCCTTCTTCTATGACGGAGATAATGAGGGAAGGGATTGAATTTAAAGATTTATAGGTAGTTGCTGGCATTTTTCCTGGTGGTAATTTGTGACAAATATCTTACGTTTTCTAATTAGATGTTGTTTAATACAATAGCAAGCTTATCTAGCTAAGTTGATAAAAATTTCAGCAAGAAGTTGGGGTTTTAGATGAAGTTAAGGTAAAATTTTTCCATATAAGCTTTTCATCATTTCTATGGTTATTGCTCAATCTCTAACCCCACAAACCCGTTCCCTAAAAGTTGCATGGGAGAAGCTGCAAGACGATTTTAAGCTACCTGATGATCCTGTGGATAACGTCAATCAACCTGCTCTTGCTGCTGCCCTCACAGATAGTTTGAACCAAGCAGGGCTGATAGCAGATACTTCCTTTTTTTCTCCGTTACTCCACCCATCTTTTTAGTATTTTTGTACTGATGCAAGATGTGAGTAAAACCTCACCTACCACCTACCACCTATTCAAACCCGAATATTACGACTTCCTGAAGCAAACCCTAAGTAGACACAATTAGGCAGGAAGCATCCCATTTTGGAAAAAACATTATCAAAATACGAAATGGCAAGGGTTTCAGCTATCTTGAAGGAGCCAACTCGCCAAAATGGGATGCTCCCATTAGGCAAGTGTACCAAAACAAGATTCTTTGATACAAACCCCTTCACTGATCTTCTGACCATCTATTTCTAAAACTGCATGTTTATAGTCTAAATGCAGATCACTTTCCATCGTAGATGTATAGTTACGGAGAATACTTGACCACGATCCAAAGGTCTTTTGACCAAACCTTAGGTGATAGGATTGAGTATTGATCTGGGCGTGGGCACTGGCTTGACCATGATACGATGCGCTGCCATGAAGAATTTTTTTCTCTCCATCTTTAGACATATCGAGCAGCTTAAAGTAGTTATATTTTTCTTGACCAAAGGTGGCATCAGCACTCCAAATAATTCCATAGTTAGGAAAAAAGGCATGGACAAAATGGTATCCCCAAAACTTGGGATACTGACCTTCATAAATCTTGCAATATCCTACTGCCGTTTGAGTCTGGTTTCCAATGCGAACTGTTCCCAACAGTTGAGGCTGGTGGAGCACTGGAAGACTGTCTTTCTCCCCCGGAACATCCCAAGAAAGCTTAGTGGCTACTT
>JAAHHL010001479.1 GCA_010672185.1 Caldora sp. SIO3E6
TTTTTAATCTAACTGGCAGGGGTATATCTCCTTCGGAAATTGCTGAGAGAGTTTATCGTTGTTGGCAAACTCAGAATGTCTTGTTTGTCTTTCATGATGTGGATTGTATGCCACCAGCCTATTTACAGGAGCTTATTCAGAATTTATGGCAACCGTTGACGAAAAAAGCGAGAAATTATGGTAGTAGCAATTTCCAGTTATTGATGTTTTTAGTAGACTATGAAGGGACGGTGGGTAATTTAGATGCTCTGTTTTCTGAGGAAATTAATCCCACTAAACCCTATCCTGTTAAGCCTCCCAAGATTAATCAATTTACAGAGGAATCATTATTGGATTGGATGGAGACGGAGTTTGATCAATTACCGATTGAACTTACCCATGACCTTGATGATACAGTTAGAGCCATCCTCGAAGAGAGCGAGGGTATTCCAGAATATGTGCTGACTGAAATCTTCGATCGCTGCGGCTTTAACTTTTATGAAGAAATAGATCGACAGTGGAAACTCTAGGTAACCAACAACTCCAATATACAGGTAAAGTACAGCCTCAGGATGGGGAACGAGATGCTTATGGACAACGATTGTATCCCTACTTTCCTCATGATGATTTGGTAGAAGTAGTTAATTTGGCCATTTTTCTGGAACGTCCTTTGCTACTCAAGGGGGAGCCAGGATGTGGTAAAACAAGGTTGGCTGCTGCGGTGGCTTATGAGTTGGGTTTACCTTTGGAAATTTGGCCAGTTAAGTCTACCAGTCGAGCGCGAGATGGTTTGTATACTTATGATACTGTGGCTCGTTTGCGGGATGCTCAGCTGGCTGCTAATAGTCGGATTTTTCAAGAAGAAGAGATTAAGCGCATTAGTAATCCGGCTACCTATGTGCGGTGGGAAGCATTAGGCAAAGCTTTTTTGAGCCAGCAACGGACTGTGGTGCTAATTGATGAAATCGATAAGGCGGATATTGATTTTCCCAACGACTTATTAATGGAGTTGGATCAAGCTTGGTTTAGAGTGGAGGAGATAGGTAAAACAGTCCGAGCTAAAACAGTGCCGATTGTGTTTATTACCAGTAATGATGAAAAGGAGTTGTCTGATGCTTTTTTACGCCGCTGCTTATTTTACTATCTAGAGTTTCCTAGTGATAACCAATTAAGGAAAATTCTCAAAGCTCACTTTCCCCAGTCATCCCAGGAGTTAGTGGCTAAGGCGGTGAATCGCTTTAAACAATTGCGCCAAGAAATGCAAAAGCAACAGATAGGAAAGAAGGTGAGTACTAGTGAATTAATTGATTGGTTCAAGGTTTTGAGCCGCTATCCCCAGGATGAAATTCTGGCAAAATTGGAAGGTAAACTCCCCTATCCTTGGGTATTGCTCAAAAGCTGGGAACACCATCGCCGTTATTTAAACCGAGGCGATGATTATTGATGAATTGCCTCTACTAGAGTTGTTTCATCGGCTGCAAGAAGCTGGTTTACCTTTGGGGATAGATGAGTATCACTTACTCTTGCGTTCTTTGCAGGCTGGTTTTGGATTGCCAGATCGGGCAGCTTTGTCACGGTTATGCTGTAGTTTATGGGTGAAGTCAGCTGAGGAAAAGCAGATCTTTGATTATCACTTTGAGCAGGTGATGCAGAAACCTGTTTCTCGTAGTACAGCAGTTGTGTCTCCTTCCATTCCTAAGGCAGAGCAGCAGAAAATTAAGCCTCGATTAATTCGTTATGGAGCTTTAGGTGGCATTGTTGTTCTGATTGTAGGTTCGGTTTTGGTACGGAGTATCAATAATAACCAGCCAACCCCAGTAACAATTACAAGTCCTGCTGAAACTATAGTACCAACTCCTAATCCGGCTCAGAGTACTTCGGTAAATTTATTG
>JAAHHL010000148.1 GCA_010672185.1 Caldora sp. SIO3E6
GAATTGGGGATTGTAAATATCTCCGTTGTTTCCGTTGTCTCCGTTGTCTCCGTTGTCTCCCTTGTCTCCCCATCTCCCCATCTCCCCATCTCCCCATCCCCCCTGCTCCCCTGCTCCCTTCCCCCCAACCCCTTGGGCTATATTTTCGAGCATAACGATCGCATTATCGACAACAATCCCTACACCTAATGCCAAACCTCCTAAGCTAAATACATTGAGAGACAAACCAAACAGCTGCATCAGAATTAAGGCAGTAAGAGTGGCGAGGGGAATTGCCAGGATAATGATTAAAGTTTGACGTAACGAGCCGAGGAAGAGTAAAACTGCGATCGCGGCGAGGATGGTACCAGTTAAGCCAGCACTAACCACATTAGTAATCGAGTTGCGGATAAATTTCGATTCATCCAAGGTAGGAAGCACTTCCATATCTTCGGGAATTATTCCCGACTGTCGCAGTTGTTCTAGGCGTTGTTTGACACCATCTATCACCTCCACTGTGTTAGCATCCGGCTGCTTTTGAATACTGACTTTTACTGCTGGTTCCCCATTGAGGAAGACAAACACGCGCTTTTCTTCTGTTCCATCGATTACTTGAGCAAAGTCCCTTAGGTAAATCACACCGGATGGTAAACTGGAGGTGAGGGATGGCTCTCCTCCCACCCCTACCTCAAAAGCAAGATTACGAATTTCCTCGGCATTCCGGAAACGTCCGACTGTGCGGGTTAAAGGTTCCGTCTCTCCCCCCCGTAACTTTCCTCCGGAGACATCCTGATTGCGCTCTGACAAAGCATTCAAAACATTGTTTAAACCAATACCTAAGGCTTGTAACCGATTGGGGTCAATTATTACCTGTATCTCTTCCGTAACACCACCGGAAATATCCACAGAAGCAACCCCTAATACTACGCTTAATTCCCGGTTGAGTTCTTCCTCTGCAAATACCCTTAAATCGACATCCTCTAAAGAAGCAGACTTCAGAGCAAATTCATATACCGGCTGCTGTGAGGGGTCAAATTTAAACAAGCGCGGCTGATCAACAATATTGGGTAGATTACCTTGAGAACGATTGAAGGTAGCGGTAGCATCATTGAGCGCTTGGTCAATATCTCCCCCTGGTTGGAAAAACAAGTCTAAACGTACCCTTCCTTCCCTGGTTTCGGAATAAATTTGTGTAACTCCTTCAGTCGCACTAAGAGCAGCTTCCAAAGGTTTCGTCACTTCCTCTACTGCCACTTCTGGGGAAACCCCTGGAGCACTTAAACGCACACCAATACGAGGATAAGTAATCGAAGGTAATAAATCTACTGGTAACTGGGAAAGGGAAAATACTCCTAGGACAATTACTGCTAGGGTAATTACCAGAGTTCCAATATGACGACGAATCGCGATCGCACTGATGCTAAATTGAGACATGAGGAATTTAGAATTTAGAATTTAGAATTTAGAATTTAGAATTGGGAATAAAATTCAGTCAATTTTGTAGGGGCGGGTTTAGGGATATGATCACGACATCAACGATAACATTGATACAAAACCCGCCCTTTCGATAACCTAGGGCTTGGGAGAATAAGTAACCAGGAATGAAGCATCCTAATATCGACTTCGGGGAAAGGTGCTGGGGCGGGTTTTGATGGGGATATTCGGGTAAAATGACACAAATTATCCCTAAACCCGCCCCTACAAAATATCGACTTTGGGGAAAGGTGCTGGGGCGGGTTTTGATGGGGATATTCGGGTAAAATGGCCTAAATTATCCCTAAACCCGCCCCTACAAAATATCGACTTTGGGGAAAGGTGCTGGGGCGGGTTTTGATGGGGATATTCGGGTAAAATGGCCTAAATTATCCCTAAACCCGCCCCTACAAAATATCGACTTCGGGGAAAGGTGCTGGGGCGGGTTTTGATGGGGATATTCGGGTAAAATGGCCTAAATTATCCCTAAACCCGCCCCTACAAAATATCGACTTCGGGGAAAGGTGCTGGGGCGGGTTTTGATGGGGATATTCGGGTAAAATGCCTTAAATTATCCCTAAACCCGCCCCTACAAACCCAAAACCTACCACCTACCACCTTACTCCGAAGTAGGCAAAGTAACACTTACTGTTGTACCTTGATGGAGAATGCTCTGAATTTCTATCTGACCGTGGTGATTTTCTGCAATGGCTTTAGCGATCGCTAATCCCAATCCCGAACCTGCTTCTAAATTATGGGTTCTAGCAGGGTCTACTCGATAAAAGCGCTCAAAGATGTGAGGTAATGTTGATTCGGCAATGCCGATGCCGGTATCTCTCACTTGCACCTGTAGTAGAGATTGCCGGTGGCGCACTTTGAGATTACTAGGATATTCTAACTGCCGCAATTCTACCTGAACAGATGCCTCACCCGTCTTATCGGTAGCAACTGGAGGGTTAACGAAATATGAGGTAGAATTTTCATTCGACCTGTCTCCGTTTCTCCGCGTCTCCGCGTCTCCGCGTCTCCGCATCTCCGTCTCTGCTGACTCCTTTTGTCCCTCCCCCGCAGCGGTTGTATATTGCACGGCGTTACTCACCAAATTAGTAAACAAGCGTGCCAGTTGATTCCAGTCTCCCTGTAGTGTGAAGATATCTTCTGATAAAGCAGAAACATTAGCAGTATCCTCAGCAGGGTTTCCTACTATATGCAGGGATAGGGCAATACCTTGGTCTAGAGCTACCAACTGCTGCTCTTCGATTACTTCCATAAGTAAAGCATCAAGGGGTACTGTTTGCCACTCTAGTTGCAACATGCCGCTGTCAGCGCGTGCCAAAAATAGTAAATCATTGACTAGCCTTCCCAGCCGTTGAGTTAACCTTTCGACTACTTTAAGCTGTCGGCGTTGCAGTGGTGACTCTAAGTCAGGATCGGCAAGAGCAACCTGCACATTAGTTTGAATCATCGCAATGGGGTTTCTCAATTCATGGGAAGCATCAGCAGTGAACTGTTTGAGGTGTTGGTAGGAATCCCTGACTGGTTTTATTGCCAGTCCAGATAAGAACCAACCAATGGCCGCAGTAGAGAGTATCATAGCTAGTGTACCTAGACCCAGCTCAAAAATTAGTTGGCGAATTGGTTTAGTTACCTCAAACCAAGGATGACTCACCCGCAGATAACCTAAAACCTGACGCCCCAATTGCACTTTTTCTGTTACCTGTCGCAAAAATTGATTAGCTCCCAGTTCTACAGTTTTTCCAGCGTGATTGGCATTTAAGGGAATATCCAGGGGTTCAGATAAGGTTGACCAGAGTAACTCACCGTTAGCATCAAACCATTCCAAGTCAATGTGGTCATCTTCTACCGTATCAGAGTTATTGCGAAAACTGGCTTCAACATTAACTTGGTAAGGGATAGCTGAAGCTGCTGTTGGTTGAATTACCAAGGAGCGCTCTACTACTTCGACCACATGCTTTAGGGTATCATCAACCCTCTCAATCAGGGTACTACGGACATAGAGATAAACCCCAGTAGCAAACAACAAGAGCAGCACTGCTGTTACTGTAGTATACCAAAGAGCAAGGCGTCGGCGAGTAGTTTGGAACATCAGATTCGGATAGTTTAATAACAAACAACCAATAACAAACAACAAACAACAAATGACAAATAACCAATATCGCTTGCTCAAAGAAGAAAAAGGCACTCGCTATCTCGAAGCACTAAATCCAGTCCATCGTGCTCCCGACTGGTTTAGAAATCAGTGCGGCTGTGACAAAATTGAGCGTGTCGATATTGAGCAGTGGGAACCTGCCCAAATAAGCTCTTCTTATGAAGCCAAACAAGAAGATATTGAACAGGCTCTCTCTTTGTTACCTTTAGCCCAAAGTTGGGAAGAATTCCAGCAAATTATGGAAGTGTTCGGCTTTACTGGTATTCAAAAGCAACAAATTAAGGGATTTCTGAGAGGCGCAGGACATAGTGCCAGGATTCACCAGTTGTTCAATGAGTGGAAGGCTCAGAAGGACATAGCTTTTTGAGTTCCAAATCTCCCTAGTTCGTCAAACTATCAATTATCAATTATCAATTATCAATTATCAATTATCAATTATCCATTATCAATTATCAATTATCAATTATCAATTATCAATTATCAATTATCAATTATCAATTATCCATTATCAATTATCAATTATCAATTATCCATTATCCATTATTCATTAATTTCCCCTAACCTCTCTGCCAATAAACAATCCTCAAAGGAAAGGGACTCACTATCAAGGAAGTTTGCCAACGCCATTTCAACAACGGCTTCTATTGGATATTCAATTTCAGCAGCACGTCGATAAAATGCTTCTTTTACATACACGGGAACCGCATCAAGAATTTGCTGTGCGGCTTCTGCTGACAAATGTTCCAACTGAACTGTTTGCATCATATATCTTTGGGAATCTTGACGTTATAAGGTGGCTTTGTCGCTTGCAGAATGAGCTTCTCTAGCTCTAATAATAATCCAGCTTTGCCAAAATGCCCAAGGGGATAAACAATAACTCTTACATCATCAGGATCGTAGCGGTCAAGCCACCCCCATAAGAAAGCTTTGTGTCCTCCCCGGAAGCGATCGCGCAAATGCTTAGCTTTTCCGATGTAAAGAAGTCCTTCCTCTATTTTAGCTGTGTCAGTCCAGTAGCGCGATCGCACTCACTGTATTTCCCCTCAGTATTTCCACGTAGAAATGGCAATGATTAATCCTATTCAGATGGTTGAAAATACTTACTTTAAACTTTACTAAGTATATTCACTAGTAATTTTGAATGTTGGGTTATTGGAAAAATAATCATCCTGCCTAATAATGGAGCATGAGGGTAAAATTTTAAGTTAAGCGATCGCTCTTAGTGCTTGATGAAGTTAAATCAAAACAATAAACGCAGGGAGATTTTTCTACAATTCCGGGGAAGTATATTAAAGACGAGGGGCGCAGTCGCTTTAATGGCATGTTTGGCTAATATTTTGGGTGAAAACTACGCCTTAGCTCAGATTATCCCCGATAATACATTGGGAACAGAAGCTTCTACCATTACACCTGATGTTAATCTTAATGGTCTTCCTGCTGACCTAATAAATGGTGGAGCGACTCGCGGTATTAACCTCTTCCACAGTTTTTTGGAATTCAATATTGATAATGGAGGGCGAGTCTATTTTGCTAGTCCTGTTGGTATTGACAATATTCTGACACGAGTAACTGGGGGAAACCCTTCTCAAATTCTGGGAACTTTGGGTGTTGATGGGGTCGCAAATTTGTTTTTGCTCAATCCCAAGGGTATGATCTTTGGAGAAAATGCTCGTTTAGATATCCCAGGTTCGTTTTTTGCCAGTACAGCAGATAGTTTGTTGTTTGATGATGGTACGGAGTTTAGTGCGACCAAACCAGAAGCTCCACCTTTGCTAACGATTAATGTTCCTGTTGGTGTGCAATATGGCAGGAATCAGCCAGCAGCCATTGTCAATGCGGGAAAGTTGGCGGTAGGACAGGATTTAGGCTTAGTGGCTGGTACTATAGTCAATACTGGACAACTGTCAGCACCAGAGGGTCAGATTGTGATAGTCGCTACGGGAACCGCTGAAGACACCGCTACAGTACCATCTACAGGGACATCGATTGGTTCACCCGCTCTATTGTCTGAGTTACTTTTGGCTGCTGGTGGAGGGAAAAATTTAGGACTAAGGGTTACTGAAAGTGGCAATGTAGAATTAACCGAGTCTGGTTTAGCTGTAGCACCGGGGGATATTGTCATTGCTGGGGGGAAAGATTTTGCATCTGTGCTAGGGAGAACAGCAACTCTAGCTGCTGCCCATAATCTTACTTTCGTTGAGAGTCAGCTTGCGATCGCAGGCAACTTGAATCTGCTGGCACAGGATACGGTGCGGGTACGGGATACGGTGGCAAGTCGTGTTAACGCCCAAGTTGGGGGCAATTTGTATGTGCAGGGTATTCGAGGTATCGATATCTTAGCGCTCAATCATCCAGGGAATGCCTTTGAAAGTGGTGGAAATTTGAGTTTGGTGAGTGATGGGATAATTTCTGGGGATGCTCACTTTGCTAGTGGTGGTAGGTTTTCTATTCTGGATTTATCAGGTAACCCTGGTAATTTTGTCAGTCTCTATGACCCGATTATTAGTTCAGTTGGGGATGTAGTCTTGGGAAATTATGCGGGTGTTTCCCTCAAAGTTGAGTCGATGGGGAGCATTACCACAGGAAATATTACCATTACTGGACCTGATACTACTTTGATATATGACTCAGACCCAGATATTAAGATTTTGAGAGATAGTCCTGCTTTAATTTTACGAGCAGGTGTAGATAAGTTGGAAAATCCGCCGACTCCACCAAATCCAACAACCCCAATCAATCCATCAACCCCAACCAATCCATCAATTGTCATACCCTCCACATCTGTTTACAGTAATAATTTTGAGGGAACAGTAGGCTCAGAGTGGTCAAACACTAAAACAGACGTAACTCCTGTAGGAAATCGGAGATTTTTGGGACAATTCGGTAGTGAAACTGTCAATCTGACCCTCGATAATCTCCCCTCACACACAGAAAGCACCGTATCCTTCGATTTGTTCCTCATTCGCACCTGGGATGGTAACAATTCCGATACTGGACCAGACAATTGGAATTTGAGCGTTGGAGACGGCACAACGTTGTTAAATAGCACATTCAGCACTCATGACTTTCCTCTTGGTGACCGATCTGGCTATCCGCAAACTCAGTCATATCCTGCTAACTACAATCCTTCTAGCCTGGTTAATAATCCGGCTCGTATCGGTGCGGCGGAAAATAACACCCTCGGATACACCTACTACTTTGATGACCTTGAGCAAGAGAGGCAAATTGATTCAGTCTATCGTTTAAGTGTTACCTTTCCCCACATCGATAATTCCCTGCAACTCAAATTTTCTGGTAGCTTGACAGAAGGTCTGGATGATGAAAGCTGGGGCATAGATAATGTTAAAGTTTCGGTGGCAACCAGCTTGACATCTCCTGGCGTACCATTACCTCCAAGAATTCCCAATCCACCAACTTTTACATCTTCCAGAAGACCATCAGCAGGAAGCATTACGGCAGGAAACCTCTCCACTCCAGGGGGACCAATTATTTTATCGGCAACTGACGATATTACTCTCAAGGGCTCAATGAGTTCAGGGGGTGGAAATATTAATCTCGACAGCGGTGGCAATATTAACACTACAAATAGTTTGATTGTTTCAGGGGGGGGAAATATTAATCTCGACAGTAGTGGCAACATTAACACCGCAACTAGTTCGATTGCCTCAGGGGGTGGGAATATTAATCTCGACAGCAGTGACAACATTAACACCACAAATAGTTCGATTGTTTCAGGGGGTGGAAATATTAGTCTCGACAGCAGTGACAACATTGACACCACAACAGCTCGTCTGGACTCTTTCTCAGTAAATAATGGTGGAGCAATTAGTTTGATTGCAGAGGGTGATATCAAAGCAGGAGACATCCGCTCCTCTGGTGAGGAAGCCGGAGGCAACATTACACTCCAAAGTGGTGGAGGAATCTTTATGGATGGTAACAGGATTATCCGCAGTGATACTTTTGGTTCGAGTCGGGGAGGCGACATTAACATTACAGCCCAATCAGTTTTGTTTACCAATGGTGCGCGAGTGTTGACTGGCACTCTTAATGATGGTGTGGGGGGAAATTTAAATGTAACGGCTGATGTAGTCGAGTTGGTTGGCACCTCTAGCGATGGTCAAAATGTCAGTATTCTGTCTACTGCCAATGGAGGAAATCAACCAGCCGGTAATTTGATGATTAACACTGGACGGCTCATAGTCAGGGATGGTGCAGGAATCAGTGTTTCCACTGCTGGTGCAGGTAAAGGTGGAGATTTAATCGTGAATGCTTCAGAGTCTGTGGAACTAATTGGTACTTCAGCTACCGGATTTCCTAGTGGCTTATCTGCTGATACCACCGGAGAGGGAAATGCTGGCAACCTCATCATTAATACCAGGCGTTTTGCGGCTCAAGATGGTGCCGTCGCATCAGTTTCTACCTTTGGTGAAGGCAGGGGAGGAAATTTGACAGTCAACGCCTCGGAGTCCATCGAACTCAGTGGTACTGCTAGCAATGGATTTGCCAGTGGTTTGTATGCTCAAGCTTTCAGTGATGGCGATGCTGGCAATTTAACCATTAACACACAGGATTTGATCGTTCGGGATCAGGCAAAAGTAACAGTGGCAGCTGATACAGCAGCAGACAGCAGGGTTCCCAATCCTCCATCTTTCAATATTGGCACTGCGATTGTATCATTTGACCCTGATGCTACAGGAACTGCGGGCAATATAGAAGTTAACGCAGACAACATCTTACTGGATAACCAAGGAAAAATTATTGCTCAAACCGACTCCACCGAAGGAGGTAACATTACGCTGAATGTCGCACAGCTGTTACTATTGCGCCATAACAGTCAGATATCGGCAACCGCAGGCACTGCTCAAGCTGGAGGAAATGGGGGCAACATTACCATCAACTCTCCTTTAATTGTGGCTTTTCCTACTGAAAATAGCGATATTACTGCCAATGCCTTTCTGGGTAATGGGGGTAATATCCAAATCACTACCCAAGGTATCTTGGGCTTAGAGATTCGTCCCAAATTGACTTTCAGAAACGACATCACCGCTATTTCCGAGCTTGGATTAGTTGGTATTGCAAATATCGACAAACCTGATATCGACCCAGTCCGTGAATTAGCCGAATTGCCAACCGAGATAGGTCCTCGGAAAGTTTACATTGGCTGTCACGGTGCAAGTCAGGCTCCCGTAGAATTTGTAAGCATTGGACGTGGTGGCAAACCCCCCAGCCCCAGGGAACCCCTCAATAATAATGCTGGTTGGGTAGACTCTCGTGCGATCGCTCTTGGTATCAATAATCCTTCCGATGCTGCTACAGTTAGCCAACCGCCTTACTCTCAGCAGATTGTCGAAGCCCAAGGATGGATAGTTCATCCCGATGGTTTGGTAGAACTTGTAGCGGAGATGCCCACTCCAACAGCTTACAACTCATGGTCTGAACCAGTTAGCTGTAATTAAGAATGAGTGCAGTAGGGGCGTAGCATTGGGGCGATAATTTAAGTACATAGACCCGGTATATACCTGTCCAAATGCTACGCCCACGGCGTTGGGGGTCGCGATAGCGAAACCCAACCTACCTATTCTGAGATGAATATACCACTATCGGAGCCAAACCTACGATGACTTCACAACTTAATCAGGCGATCAACCTCGCCCAATCACTATCATTATCAGAGCAGCTTGAACTCCTAAAAATACTATCTACAATTATTCAAAAGACCCATGTTCTAGAAACTCAAGCTCTTCTAGAAGAAGACAATACAGACTTTTCAGCAGACAGCTTTCGTAAATCTTGGCAACAAGCTGTGACTGGACAAACCCTACCCATTGCTCAAATCTGGGAGGGAATTGACCTTGACTGAAACTCCCTTAGTTGAGGTGCAACTAACTCCTGAGTTTCAGCGTAAACTAAAAACTCTGGCAAAGAAGTACCGCCAAATTAAAGTCGATCTTCAGCCCATTCTCGAACAGTTGCAAATGGGATCTTTTCTAGGAGATCAAATTCCTGGCATTGGTTCCACAGTTATCAAGGTACGAATCAAGAACAGCGATAGTCAACGAGGTAAAAGCGGTGGCTATCGTCTGATTTACTGGATTTTATCTACTGAGTTGATTGTTTTGTTGGATATTTACTCAAAGTCTGACCAGGAAGATATAGAAGTAGCTGAAATTCGTCAAATTATCAAGGATTTTAGTACAAATTCTCAAGAAGCAGACAGTTGAAAGAAAGCAGTACCAGACATTTTCCGGTTCGGTGGGTTACGCGATCGCTCTAAGCGTAGCATCCCGAAAAGCGCACGTCAGGTTAAGGGCGCACGTCGGGTTAAGGGCGCACGTCGGGTTAAGGGCGCACGTCGGTGCGCCCCTACGTTAGGGCTTGCTGAATAAGTAACAAGTAACAAGTAATAAGTAAGAATGAATGCAGCATTTATCCGCTGTTTTGGGCATCTGCATCCCCCAAGGTTACCCGGGTTGATGCCAGGTTTTTGGGCTAAGAGATGCAATTTCTTGGGATTTTTTGACTTGCTGCATGATTGAAAGACGAATCTGGTATGGCTTCCACACTTATTCAGCAGACCCTACGTTACAATTGCCCGGAAAAGCAACTATTGGGAATGAGAATATGGCAAAAAAACAGCCTGTGCTTCTACCTTTTTTGCTAAGATATGTGATTTTGGGAGTAGCCATAGCTTGGTTGATAATTTGGGGAGGCAATACTGCTCCAGTAAGCTCATCTCCCCATCTCCCTATCCCCCCATCTAACCTTGCCTCTACTCCTACCTCAATTGCTCAGGTATCTCAAGAGCAGTTGCAAAGTGAGGCTCAATCTTTAACTAACCAAGGGCATGAGCAATTAGCTTTAGGAAAAGCAGAAAAAGCCCTCAAAATTT
>JAAHHL010001480.1 GCA_010672185.1 Caldora sp. SIO3E6
TAGCGAGTTCAAAGAATACTTGGTTATTATGACAAAAACCTGAAAGAGGCGGAACGGGAAATGCTCACGGTGTTGAGTGCTTTTCGATTACCTGTACTTTTGGAGAAACACAACTTCCGTCAAGCCATCTTTCAAGGTGAAACCGGCGCACCAAAGCTCCCTTCGAGGATTAGATCTGTTTGGCTAAAGCCGCTAATTGAATTATTCGATAAGTTACGCGATCGCATCCTCAGATTATACGATCGCATATTCAAGCGAGAACTTAGTGAATCTCCTCGACTAGACCACAAACTGCAAGCACCGGTTGATACCCTCAACCATAAAGTATTTAAGGCGATGATTACTCGGTTAATCAAAACCAGAGTGCTGCGCAAAGATAGCCAAACTGTTGCTTACTATAGTCTTCAGCCTTTAATTAGAGCTCATTACTTAGAAGAGTTTAAAAAAAGTCCTGATTGCTTCCGACAAACTCATCAACGGATTGCGGATTACTACCTAAACTACTACCCAAAGATTACTGAATCGATACCGGAACAGCAGAGAATAGAAAATCTTTTACCTTTTGTTGAAGCAGTTCATCACCTTTGTCGGGCAGGGGAATTTGACAAGGCTTGGCATATCTTCGGTGAGCGTCTTATTAGTAAAGGTAGTACTGACCTATTGAGTAATGAGTTGGGAGCCTGGGATATTGACCTTGACTTATACTTAGATTTTTTCCCCAATCGAGACTTTACTCAAGAGCCACAGGTTACAAGGATTAAGCTCAAAGCAGTTATATTACATGATACAGGTCTTGCTTTACATTATCTCGGTTCACCTAATAATTCAAAATTGCTTTATAAACGTGCAATGTCTACAATGATAGAACTTGAGGAGTGGATAGAAGTCAACACAATATTAATGAATTTAATCACTCTATACATTGATTGTGGCGCTCTGAAATCTGCTACAACTTCCATTCAACAAGCCTTGTCTTATCTCGTTCGCTCTTCAAATCAAGCTAAATATCAATGGAAAAAAATGGCTTATAACGCCTGGGTTGATTGTTTAAAGGGTGATATGGAAGCAGCAGGTGAAAGTTTTCAAATTGCTGAAGATTTACTCCACCAGGTTGAACCAGATGTACTCTTTCTGTATTCTAATCCAGGAGTTTGCTATGCTGATTATCTCATAAGGCTCAAAGAATTAGATAAAGCTCGACAAGTTATTGAAGAAAATATCAAAATTTGTAGACAAAATTATTGGCTTTCAGATATAAGCAGTTGCTATCGTTGCTTAGGAGATCTCTGTGCTGAGGAACAACAGAATGAAGCAGCCAAGCAGCATTATCAAGAAGCTCTGACAATTATCCGGAATACAGCGGATCGTCCCTATCTCATTCAAGCCCTATCTGCCAGAGGACGCTGGGCTGCAAAATATATGCAGGATGTGGAAACTGCCCAGACAGACTTAAACGAAGCCCTCAACTATGCTTTATCTGCTGGTTTCCGTCTTTATGAAGCAGATATCCGAGTTGGTTTAGCTTGGATGCACTATACCAGAGGTGATGCCAACAGAGCGAAAGAAGAAGCGGAACGAGCAAGGCTGATGAGTGAGGAGATGGGATATCATTGGGGTCAGGTAGATGCGATGGAAGTGTTGGATAAGGTCGTAGGTGTCAATTTAAGGTAAAAGCGATGTCTCGCAAGGAACTCAAGGATACTGTGGGTCAATTAAGCAAGGGGTCTGACCCTTCATACCGTTCAACTGATGAAATGGCAAGACTTTTCAAGCTTTGTCCAACAATTTTTGACCTAACCCCCCAACCCCCTTCCCTGCAAGGGAAGGGGGAGCCGGAAAGCCCCTCTCCTCTTAGGGGAGGGGTTTA
>JAAHHL010001481.1 GCA_010672185.1 Caldora sp. SIO3E6
TCCTTCGACAAAGAATGGGAAGTTTGGGGAGTTACTCTGGGAGGTCTAGCTTTTTTTATTATTGGTCTTCTTGATGACTTATTCAATCTCTCTGCCTTTGGCAGGTTACTTATGCAAAGTAGTGTAGCCAGTATTGCTTGGGGGGTAGGAGTACGCATTGATTTTCTCTCAATTCCCTTTGATGGTTTAGTGGAAATTGATCCTTGGCTAAGTCTACCCATCACGATTATTTGGCTAGTAGGGATGGCAAATGCAATTAACTGGATTGATGGTTTAGATGGCTTAGCTGCTGGAGTTTCAGGGATTGCTGCTGTCGTTATGCTTATTGTGGCTTTATTTATGGAACAGTCGGCAGCGGCACTAATTGCAGCTGCCCTTGCCGGGGGAGCATTAGGATTTCTGCGCTACAACTTTAACCCTGCCCAAATCTTTATGGGGGATGGAGGTTCCTATTTTATGGGATTCACTCTTGCGGGTGTTGGTGTTATTGGCTTAGTGAAAACTACTGTAGTGACGGCGGTGGTACTACCTTATCTTATTTTGGCTGTACCATTGTTGGATATGTCCGCAGTAATTGTCTCTCGGTTGAGTAATGGCAAATCTCCATTTGTTGCGGACAAGCGTCATTTACATCACCGCCTTTTACGAGCAGGTTTATCCCAACGGCTAACAGTTTTGTTAATTTATGCTCTTACTCTCTGGGTAGGAAGTTTGGCACTGGCTGTTTCGGGGATTCCCAGTGGTTATGCTTATGCTCTAGCAGCGACAATGTTGTTGAGTTATGTTGGTTGGCAAGCTTGGCGTAATGCTCGCATTAGTAATTAGGGTTTGTTGAATAAGTCACGCCTAATGTGAGTTTTTGATGAAGCAATTCATCGGTAGATGTGAAGATGCCACTGCTCTAACTACTTATATGGAAGATGATCTACGGTCAGAATATGATTTAAAGAGTCTACGAGTCAGAAATTTAGGTTCTGGAAGAAAGAGTTTTGGTGGGACGACTGTGCGTTTAGAGGCTGATGTTGCACAGATATTTCCTAATGCTGAGGCAGTCAATGAGGCTTTACGGTTTCTAATCAGAGTTATGCAGGAAAATCAAGCTCCTGCTCCCAAAGTAAAGCCTAGCGCTACTCCTGACTCCTGTCTCCTGTCTCCCAAAATGTTCATCCCCAGCATTGTCAACAAATTTGTATTTAGACTCTTTGCCGTTAAGGTGCTTGTTGAACGATTACCCAAGTAGTACAAGACTACATTTGTATCTAACAAAATTAACACCTCTGTCACTACCATTCACCCCTAGAATGGGGTTTGATTGCGCGAGAGCGATCGCTCTCGTAAATATTAAGAAAGATCCGACTAATGCATAGCTTAATAAGGGGGACTTTTGCCTAACTGTACTTTGTTAGATCGCAAAGCGCTGTATACAATTAAAACATCTAAAGATCGTATTGTCTTAGCGTTTCATCCTCCCCAAGTCCGAGAATATACTGGATATGCGATCGCATAGCGTCTGGAAAGCCACCACTTTGTATCTGATGATGAATAGGGTTATCTTATTTTTCGATAAAAGTTGTAATTATCGTGATTTTTGGCTATTATTTGAATAATGGAATAGGTGTGCGCCTGTAAGGTATAAATTTCTATTCTTAACCTCAATAAGCTTACAGCGCTTTGCGCTGTATTGAAGTACAGCAGACAGAAGTCCCCCTTGGCAAGGGGAATGTGAGGGGATCAGCAGTGTACCGCATAGCAGCGCTTTGCGCTGTATTAACCAATGTAGGTTGGGTAGAGCCATGCGCGATCGGAAGAGCCCACGTCTGCACTCCCGTCCCTGTACTGC
>JAAHHL010001482.1 GCA_010672185.1 Caldora sp. SIO3E6
TGGAAATTTCTGTGGTAAAGGAGAAGGGATTATCTCCTTCTGGCTGGGGATATTCGTAGTTAAAATAGTTGATAAGCTCCTCAATACGTACTGCATCCTGGGGTGGCTTTTGACCTTCATTGATAAACCGACGCACGTTACTATAGGATGCAGCATCTACATCAATGGCAAAGGTGGAGAGGGGTTTGCTGCTCACCTGGTAAAAAGGATTTTCCTCAATGGGAGCATAGGTTTCACCGCTTTCTACTTCTTTTGGTTCATTTTGTAGAAGGGAGGAGTCTTGGAGAGATTGTGGTTGAGCAGCTGGTGATGGAGCAATTTTTAGTTGCTCAGTTACTGCTTCTTCTTGTGCTTCTCCTCTTGGAGACTCTGCTGAGTCATACGAGTTATACGTAGCATCATTTCCAGCTTCACAAGCACCAATTAAAGCAGCTATGCCTAGGATGGCAATTACTCTGAAGGGATAAGAGGATGCGATCGCTTGGTGTATATTTTTCATTAGTAGGGAATTTAGATAATTAACCGCTAGGTTGTTTCTTGTTCAACAGCCTAATAGCAAAACTGTTATATCCTTAACTTGCCCTACTCTAATAATTATGGCTCATCGGTTACCAAAAATGTAACAGTTGCTTGTAGTGGACCGACACACCTAAAACCTAACACCTAACACCTAACACCTATGTTGACGGTAAAGCAGCATTCAAGACTAGGCAAGGAAGTCCTACAAGATGTTAATCTTACAAATTTGACAACCCAACAAATCCAGCAATTAAAGGAATCTCTTTGGGAACATGGGGTAATTGTTTTGACACTCCCCACGGCTAGAAGCCGGGGGATTCTAATTTCATCGTCGTCGCTTGCTTTTGCAGGTCTTACGACCAACAGAAGTAGAGGCTACAACTCCATTAGCGTTACTTCCCGGGTGCCCCCCGGTAGTTGCACGACTTAAAATTACTTTGGCAGCGTTCACATCCCTGTGTTCGATATGTCCACAATGAGGACATGAATGAGTACGAGTACTTAAAGATTTCTGAACTCTTGTACCACAATTTGAACACTCCTGACTGGTGAAGTGTGGCGCTACTGTAATTATTTCACGTCCAAACTTGCTACCAAAGTATTCGAGCCACCTACGGAAATTGTACCAAGATGCATCACTAATACTCTTGGCTAGCTTGTGGTTTCTGACTAGTCCGCTAACATTCAAATCTTCCAAGACGACCTTAGCATTAGCTAGGCATAAGTTACGTGCAACTCTCAAAGCATGTTCATTCCTTTGTCTTGTTACTCTTAAATGTTTACGGGCATAAATACCACGGGCTTTTCTCCTACTAGATGACCCTTTCTTCTTCTTGTAGATATTACGCTGAGAACGTTTGATTGTGTCCTCAGATTTCCTTAAAAACCTAGGGTTGGGTTCATGATGACCGTTGCTATCAGAGTAGAAATACTCAAGTCCCACATCAATGCCCACTTGTGCATTAGTAGGAGGTGCTTCTAAAGTATTATCAACTTTGACACAAAACTGAACATAATAGCCATCAGCACGACGTACAATTCGGACTCGCTTAATCAGCTTAACATCTATTGTATGTATGTCCCACTTCCCCAGTAGCTTCAGCTCACCAATACTCTTTTTGTCTATAAAATTAATACGACGTTTGGTAGGGTGAAGCTTCCAACCCGACTGCTTATACTCAACAGAACGGGTATGTTTTTTAAACCTTGGATATCCTTTCTTGCCAGGTTTGTTGGACTTGCAATTAGCAAAAAATCGTTGAATTGCGCGTTCTACGTTTTCTACTGATGCTTGGCAAGCATGGGAGTTGAGTTCCTTGACAAAACTGTATTCTGCTCT
>JAAHHL010001483.1 GCA_010672185.1 Caldora sp. SIO3E6
CCCTTTCTAAGAGGTATACTCCTCAGTCTCAAAGTCCCCCTTTCTAAGAGGTATACTCCTCAGTCTCAAAGTCCCCCTTTCTAAGAGGTATACTCCTCAGTCTCAAAGTCCCCCTTTCTAAGAGGTATACTCCTCAGTCTCAAAGTCCCCCTTTCTAAGAGGTACACTCCTAAGTCTCAAAGTCCCCCTTTATAAGAGGTATACTCCTCAGTCTCAAAGTCCCCCTTTATAAGAGGTATACTCCTCAGTCTCAAAGTCCCCCTTTCTAAGAGGTATACTCCTAAGTCTCAAAGTCCCCCTTTCTAAGAGGTATACTCCTCAGTCTCAAAGTCCCCCTTTCTAAGGGGGATTTAGGGGGATAAAGATGTACCTCACAAGTATTATAATTACTATATTCCAACCCGAAAATTGCGACTTATTCAGCAAACCATAGCTAGTGAACAAAGAGATAATAAAACTTGGCCGTAGAAAAACTATTCTACAGCAAAATATCTGCCGTTTGGCAGAGATTGTGTTATAAATTTGAGGATGGGAAATTGGGAATTTAAAATTGAGCATTAGGGTGTGTTGTGCTATTGCTAACAAACCCTACAACTCACCGAAGAACAAATGACTAATGACAAATGACAAATAACAAACAACTAACCATGACGCTGCTGATGCCACTGCCATGCATGGGAGAGGATATCCTCTAAGGATGGATATTGAGGATTCCAACCCAAGATTCTCCTCACTTTTTCGCTACTACCAACTAAACAAGGGGGATCTCCAGGACGGCGATCGCATTCTACTACTTTAATGTCCTTCCCTGTTACTACTTTGGCGGTATCAATCACTTCTTTGACGGAAAAACCATTACTATTACCTAGATTAAATACATCCGAATTACCATCCTTGAGTAAGTACTCCAAACCTAGCACATGAGCAGTTGCTAAGTCGGTAACATGGATAAAGTCTCGAATACAAGTACCATCTGGTGTAAGATAGTCTGTACCAAAAATAGAAATAGATTCCCGCTTACCTAAAGCAGTTAATAGTATTAAAGGAATTAAGTGAGGTTCTGGTGTATGGTCTTCCCCTAGTAACCCACTAGGATCTGCTCCTGCAGCATTGAAGTAGCGAAAACACACATACTTCAATTCATGAGCTTTATCAAAATCTGAGAGAATCCGCTCTACCATCAGTTTACTAGCCCCGTAAGGATTAATCGGGTTTTGGGGCTTATCTTCGGTCACAGGCATAGTTTCTACCACACCATAAGTAGCGCAAGTAGAAGAAAATACTATTTTGTTAACAGATGCTGCAAGCATTGCCTGCAAAAGTGTTAGAGTACCTACGACGTTATTTGAGTAGTATTTGCTGGGCTTTTTGACAGACTCACCCACGTAGGCATAAGCAGCAAAATGCATAACTGCTGCAATATCATGGGTTTTGAACAGATGGTCAAGGAGATTCCGGTCAGTAATATCACCGACCACTAATTCTACTTGTAAAACTTTTTCGACAAGGTCTTTGTGTCCATAGACTAAGTTATCGAGAATAATTACTTCATAACCAGCACGTTTGAGATCTAGGACTGCATGGGAGCCAATATAACCGGCTCCTCCGGTAACAAGAATTTTGGACTTAGTTGATGACATTAGTGATAACTACTGTGCTGACAAATAGGTGTAATTAGGGCTTGCTTATTAGCACGCAAGCTATACCGGACAAGGCTTTCAGCTGTTAATAAGCCAAGTCTTGTACAAGGAAATGTATCAAATGGGCTCAAAAAGCTGGCATTGTTGTGGAAAATTCTTGGGTAATATTCAAGCTGAAAGCTGAAAGCTGACGGCTGAAAGCTAAAAACTGATAGC
>JAAHHL010001484.1 GCA_010672185.1 Caldora sp. SIO3E6
AATGCTTTCAGCGGTTTATAAGCCTGGTGTTGTGCAAGGAAATGAATATGAGTGGCTCAAAAAGCTGGCATTGTTGCGGAAAATCCCTGAGTAATCTTCAAGCTGAAAGCTGACAGCTGACAGCTGACAGCTGAAAGCTAAAAACTGATAGCTAATGACTTATTCAGCAGACCCTATTTAGTATTCATGATGCATAGTGCAAGATGTGAGTTAAACCTTTCCTGCCTTCGTGTCCTACCCTTCGGGAACTCCTTCGGAGAATGTGTCTTTGTGGTTTATTAAAATAGCACTGAGAATACGCTCAACTATTTCCAACTCTCCTGGAACCCGATAGAGGGAAAGATCTTGAGTAATGTGTTTTGACTGGCGATTGAGAGTACCGAACCTCCATAACTCTCCAGTAGTAACTGCTCCCACTAATACAGGCTGCAACTCGACAGCAGGAGTTTTTTCCCACTGATCTAAGGAAATCATTTCGATTGCCATCTGATTAAATCCTTTCGTAATGTCCTCTTGCTTCGCTTCTACGACTAATAGATTGGTTTGAGTTTTGAGAAAATAATCTAGGTTGCCCTGTAACCAGTGAGAAACATGAATCGAGTACTCAATCCGTAATTGGGCATGAGTGTAATGCACAATATCCGTAATCACCGGTGCAATTAGCACTTCCCGGCGTGCAGCTTCATTAGTTAAATCGATATAGAACAAGATTTCATCGATGCGTTGTCGAGTCTCTGTGAGTCTATCTAAGGTTCCGGTGTAGCTTTCTAGTTCAACTATCTTGCGACTAAACGAATAACCATATTCTGCCAGCAAGTCATCGGAAGCGATATTAAGCTTGCCAATCTGGCTAAAAGTGTAAGGTTTATTGGTATCCAGGATTGTCATATTCCCACTATTAGGTTCGATGGCAATGAACCAATTGTAGTATTGTTCAATAAGCTCAGGCCGAATTCTTTCAAAAATCACTCGGCAGCGCTGGTTCAGTTCGTTTCGTTGTGCTTTGCGTCTTGCTAATTCTGCTGGTGGGATAGTTTGTTCTGGAAATATCCTTCCCCTATTGCTTGCAATGCCAATTATTTTTTGCTAATATTTCTAATAATGGAAAAGTTGTGCACATATAAACTATTCCTCCCACCTTCAGCCTTGACCACTTATTCCCAATGTCTACTGATGGACACTCAAGGGATAATTTATCAATCCAATTGTCGAAGATGACAAAACAGGCTAGAACACCGATTCAGTATTCCTATTTACGCCACAATCAACATCCCAGGGCGAAGCATTCGGACTGAAAAACTAGGGTTTGAGACGATAAATTATCGCCCGAATGCTTTGCTGCTAAAGCACCATGCTACGCAAACGCCCCTACATCTAATTCTGGTTAGTGAATCGGTGTTCTAGAAGACTGTTTCACAGCAGATTGTTCTAGAGAAAATAACTTTTAACCTCAAAGTCCCCCTTTCCAAGGGGGATTTAGGGGGATAAAATGTACCTCACGGATGCGAGAACTACTAGAATTCCATTCGAGCAAAATGTTCCAACAGCAGACGGTGGATGAAAATATAACCACCACCAACTTTTTGTAGTAAAATGCGATCGCTAGCATAGTCGAGAAAACGAGCATAGTTCCAGGGGATGCAACCATTGCGACACAGGATAAGGCGCAAAGTTAAATGTTGGATACAGGCTTTGCCACCGTTAAAAGTTGCAGCAATTAGCCCAAAAATCAGCCCAAAAATCAGCCCAAAAATCAGCCCAGCCATCAAGCAAGCAATTAAAAAACTTCCAATTCTATACAATATCCTTTCCCCCTTACCCTGCAACCAAGTAGGCTGCATTCCCTCAAGGAAAAA
>JAAHHL010001485.1 GCA_010672185.1 Caldora sp. SIO3E6
CTTTGTGTTATTTGGCAATGCCTTTTTCTCTAAAACCCTGGGACTGGGATTTTCTATTTTATCCGGGGGTTTAACCTTGGCTTGTATGGTATTGCCAATCTTAATTCGTTCAGCAGAAGAAGGATTTCGTGCGGTTCCTAATGATTATCGCTTGGGAGCAGCGGCTTTGGGTTACTCCCGCACCACTACCTTGTGGCAATTGCTCTTACCAGCAGCAGCACCGGGACTAGTAGTAGGATTAGTCTTAGGGATTGGGCGAGCCATTGCTGAGACAGCAGCACTAATCTTTACTAGTGGCTATGTAGACCGGATGCCAGAATCTTTGCTAGACTCTGGGCGATCGCTTTCTATTCATATTTTTGATTTATCGATGAATGTGGCGGGGGGTAATGCCAATGCTTATGCTTCGGCTTTAGTACTGCTAGTGTTATTGTTATTGATTAATAGTACAGCAGTAGGGATTACTCACTATTGGTTAGGTAGGGGTAATTCATGAATTACCTCTACTGTAAATCCTTACGGCCAAAATCTTGCCAAAATTGAATTTCCTCTTGGTCAGGATTCCCCGAAAGATTATCACAATCTTGATCCCATTTAGCTGGGTTATTAATGATATATCTCCGAATCCGATCTAATTCAGCTTCATTACGGATAATACGTTCATAATAATTTGGCTGCCAAAGAGACCTACCAGACGATAAACGGCGTTGATTCACAGCTTTTGCAGAATTCATCTTGAAATAGCCCACCACTTTAGGTAATAGCATCTTACGTCGTTGCTTTTGTTGAGACAATTCACGTTGAGGCAATTGCTCAATTGCTTCTGTAATCACAAGAATGCCGTGAACATGATTGGGCATAATCACAAATGCATCTAATTCTAGATTAGGATATCGAGTTGGCAGATATAGCCAAAAATCAATGACGATTTCACCTAATTCATTAATCTCCATTTGCTGATTATCAATTTCACCAAATAGACATTCTCTATTATTGGTACAAATTGTAATAAAGTAAGCTCCTGGTTTAGAGTAATCATATCCTTGCAGCCTGATCGAACGTCGGTAACGATATTTCTTGTCCTTTTCCATTATCAATGCATCCTTAACGTAGAGGCAATTCATGAATTGCTCCTACCATGAATTAGTTCTACCATGAATTTCCCTTTTCCATTATCAATGCATCCTTAACGTAGAGGCAATTCATGAATTGCCTCTACGCTGAATATAGCCAGAGGACAAAACTTTCTCAATTCTAGATGCAATTGACATGGGCATTAATTTACTATGACTATGTGTCCTACTTAGTCATATTGGCCATGAAATCAATTAATCCCATGATCCGAGTCACCGCGATCGCTTTTTGTCTCTCTATCCTGACGCTGGCTTACGGTTGTCAGTCAGAAACTCCTCCTGTGACAGAGCAACCTGCCGAAGATAGCACTCCCCAAGTGGCTGTAGCCTTAATTAATACTACCTCAGAACCATCGGAAGAGATGGGAGAAGTGAGTTTTACTGAAACTGACAAAGGAATGGTAATTGCAGCACAGATTAAGAATACACCTCCTGGAGGCCACGGTTTCCACATCCACGAAAAGGGGAGTTGTGAAGATGGCGGTAAAGCAGCGGGAGGCCATTATAATCCAGATGGAGTGAAGCATGGTGATCTAGCTAAGGATGGTTTTGCTAATGCTCATGCTGGAGATTTGGGGAATCTCTCGGTTGCAGAGGATGGTACTGCTACCTATAATGCAACTATAGAAGGGCTTACCTTAAAAGGAGAAAAATATCCCATTGATGGTTTAGCCGTGATTATCCATGAAAAGCCAGACGATTTCGGTCAACCTACAGGTAAT